>JBJELA010000152.1:0-2429 GCA_051878915.1 Candidatus Weimeria sp. | reverse complement strand
AGTGAAATAACTGAATATCCAATCTGCTATGCCTGCGAGTGTTCTTCGGAATGCCCGCAGGCTTTTTTTATTTTCCTCCGCTCAAAAAGGCAGTTCATCTCCAGTGGAAACTGGAGGTGGATATGTTATGCCAAACGAAAACATGAAAGTTCAATCTGGATATTTCACACAGGAGCGGATTCAGGGCGATCTGGACTACCGCAGAGCACAGGCAATCGCAAAGAAGATGCTCGATGACGGCCTCATTTCTGTGGCTGAATTCAACAAATTAACCGCCATCAATCGGGAAACTTTCTCTCCATTGTTCGCGGAAATAATGCCAAAAATCCCTTGATATGTAGTCGCTTTAGAGTGATGTATAGACGTACGGAAAGGAGGTACTTCCCTTGAAAAAAGTCACGAAAATCGCGGAAACAGCGAGTTCGAAAGTTAAACTCAAGAAGATCAGGGTAGCCGCCTACTGCCGCGTCTCTACGGATTCCGATGCCCAGCTTGAAAGCCTTGAGGCACAGAAAACCCACTACGAAAATTACATCACATCTCGTGATGACTGGGAGTTCGCTGGACTCTATTACGACGAAGGCATTACTGGTACCAAGAAGGACAAGCGTCCGGAGCTCTTACGGCTCATTGACGACTGCAAGGCCGGTAAAGTGGACTTTGTTATCACAAAATCCATCAGCCGCTTCAGCCGAAACACAACGGACTGTTTAGAGCTGGTAAGAAAACTGCTCGCCCTGCACATTCCGATTTATTTTGAGAAGGAAAATATCAACACCGGTTCAATGGAGAGCGAGCTGTTTCTGGCGATCCTCTCCAGCATGGCCGAAGGCGAGTCTGTTTCCATATCGGAAAACAACAAGTGGTCAATCCAGAAACGCTTCGAGAACGGCACCTATAAAGTCAGCTACCCACCTTACGGTTACGATTGGGATGGCGAGCAGATGGTCATCAATCCGGAGCAGGCGGCTGTGGTTAAGGAAATCTTCGCATCGCTGCTCTCCGGCAAAGGCACCCACGCCATCGCGGACGACCTGAACCGGCGCGGCATTCCTACCAAGCGAAACGGACGCTGGGCGGCTACAACCATTCGCGGGATGCTTTCCAATGAAAAGTATGTCGGCGACTGCCTTTTTCAGAAAACGTACTCGGATTCACGCTTTGTCCGGCACAACAACCACGGCGAGCAGACGCAGTACATGGTCAAGGATCATCACGAGGCAATCATCAGCCGGGAGGACTTTGAAGCCGCTCACGCTTTTATTCACCAGCGGGCAACGGAAAAAGGTGTCGTCAAAGGAAGTGATAAATACCAGAATCGCTACACCTTCTCCGGGAAGATCATCTGCGGCGAGTGCGGCGACACCTTCAAGCGCCGGATTCACAGCTGCACCGGGTACAAATATACTGCATGGTGCTGCAACACCCACATCGAGGATAAGAGCAAGTGCCACATGCTTTTTGTAAAGGACGATGCTTTAAAGCAGGCTTTTACCACGATGGTGAACAAGCTCATCTTCTCCCATCGACAAATCCTGAAGCCATATCTGGAGGCCATAAAGAAAACCTCGGCAGACGATTCCCTGCATCGCATTCAGAAGATACAGACCCTTCTGGCACAGAATACCGAAAAGCGCGAGACGCTGACAAAGCTCCTGACGCAGGGCATCATCGATCCGGTGCTCTACAATCAGGAAACAAACCAGCTGCTTTCACAGGCGGACAGCTTCCGGGATGAGATTGAAGCCCTGAAGAATGAAGTCTCCGGTGATGTGACGAAGGTCACCGAAACCACAGCGCTTATCCACTTTTGTGAAAAGAGCGCCATGCTGCAGGAGTTCGACGAGGACTTATTCGAGAGGTTTGTAAAGCGCATCATCGTTCATTCCAGAAGCGATATCCGCTTCGAGCTCAAATGCGGCCTGACACTGAAGGAAAGGATGTGACGACATGGGACATACCCCTTACGGATACAGAATTGAAAACGGCTGCGCTGTGATTGACGAAGAAGCCGCCGGTAAAATCAGAAGGCTCTACACCAATTACCTCGCCGGAATGTCGCAGGCAAAGGCCGCCATCGAGGCCGGGATTGAAACCTACCACAGCTCAGCAAAGCGCCTGATGCAAAACAGGCACTACCTTGGCGACGAGTTTTACCCTGCCATCATCGATCAGGAAACCTTCAATAAGGCAGAAACGATTCGTCTTGAACGCGCCGGTAGGCTCGGCAAGCTAAACCGTGTAAAAGAACAAAAGACAATGAAAGCTCCGACCTACTTCCACATGGCCGAAGCGGAAGAACAATACGAAGATCCGAGGCTGCAGGCAGAATACCTCTACAGCCTCATTGAAAGCGAGGCGATCTAATGGGAAGTGTTATGGTCATCCCGGCAAAACGTCAGGTCGGGAACACAGTAAAAAAATCTGAA
>JBJELA010000151.1:0-2445 GCA_051878915.1 Candidatus Weimeria sp. | reverse complement strand
ATCCCTAAGCCGGGTGACCTTGGAATCCCGCAGTCAGTCGTTAAGTGCTGTGATAAGAAGAGAGGAATGATACTTTTCACAGGTCCTACAGGATCCGGTAAATCTACATCACTTGCTTCACTTATCGACTATGTAAATGAGAAGTATCCATACCATATCATCACCTTCGAGGACCCGGTCGAGTACCTCCACAGACATAAGAAGTCTATAGTCCACCAGAGAGAGGTCGGTACAGATACGAGATCCTATGCCGCAGCCTTACGAGGCGCTCTCCGTGAGGACCCTGACGTAATTCTCGTAGGAGAGATGAGAGACCTTGAAACTATCTCATTGGCATGTACAGCAGCAGAGACCGGACATCTCGTGTTCTCGACACTCCATACTGTAAGTGCCGTAGATACTGTAAACCGTATCATCGATGTATTCCCGCCTCATCAGCAGTCGCAGATCAGGACGCAGCTCGCTGATATCCTCGAGTGCGTAGTCGCGGAGCAGCTGCTTCCGAGGATTGAGGGAAAAGGACGTATCGGAGCCTTCGAGGTAATGCTCGGAAATATGGCTATCAGAAACTACATCCGTGAGGGAAAGACCTTCCAGATTACGTCTACGATGCAGACCTCCCGTGCGCAGGGAATGATCACTATGGATGAGTATCTCCAGCAGCTGTATAACAACGGAGAGATAAGCCGTGACACTGCCATCCGGTTTGCCCGTGACAAGGTCGCACAGGAAACGAGACTGATGGGATGAATATTTTTAAACGATTTGGTAAAAGACTTGACATCATTTCACACTCGCAGAGTGTCGGTGAGTTCTTTGACAACATCACAGACAACACGTTTGACTGCATAGCAGCGATGCCGATACTGTTCTGGCTGCTGCATATGGTCAATGTCCTGGGTTCGGCTGTATATCTTAAGTTTCGAAGCTTAGTGCTCAGACATTATTATCTGGATCTTAAGGCTATGGTTCCGTCCATACTTCTCTGTTATGTGATCATGCTTGTGATCCTTATTGGGAAAAGTATCCGTTCTGGAAAGAAATTTAAGGACAGACTGAGGGATAACCCGGTTTATATACTATTTTTTATAGCTATGGTCTGGATGCTTATAGCAGTTATTGCAGACGGATGGACAGATATTACACTGTTGGGTGATGAATTCAGATGTGAAGGCATTCTATCCTACTGGGGATATATAGCAGTCCTGTTTTTTTCGGGAAGCCTGATAAGAAATGATAAGGTTAAGAGATTTTTAGCAGATGTTACGCTGACGCTTTCACTGGCGGTTTTTGTCTATGCGCTCTGGCATTTTTATTATTACAGGCCATTGATCGATATTTCTACAAATGAAGATTATCCTTCAGCTGTATTTATTCATTTTAATCACTATGGATATTACCTTGCTGTAAATATTATGCTTGCAGCTATGCTTTTTGTAGTGACCAGATCATTGAAGAGGAAAGTGTTTTATCTGATCTGCTTTGGAGCGAACACAGTCATGCTGAATCTTAATACGACATTCGGTGCCTGGCTCGCGTGCGCAGTCGGATTTGTATTCGCATTTATAGCCTTTGCTATAAAGGACAGAAGGTTTAATCTCAAAGTGCTTGCTGCCTTTGTCAGCTTTTTAGCCTTAACTGTTATTATGTCACTTATGGGAAATGGCCAGCTGACATATCTGTTTCAATTCTTCAGCGATGTAAAAGAGGTGACTACAGATTCTTCGGGGGCTGGCAATGCAGGTACGGCCCGCTGGGCTCTCTGGAAGGCGACTGTGAAATTTATTAAAGAACGGCCTTTGTTCGGTTTCGGTATTGAGGGAATCGATGAAAGACTGAAAGCAGCTGCCGGAGCAGAAAGAACGCATAATGAGTATCTGCAGTACGCGGTAACCTTTGGCATTCCTGAAGCGGTTGCCTATACAGCTGCCTGTATTGGAGTTTTTGTACGAAATCTTCGCAGAAAAAAGCTGCTCTCTGGTGTAACACTTGCCTGTCTTACAGTGGCATTTACTTATCTGGTATCTGCATGCTTTGGTGTAACACTTTATAATACCGCTCCATACCTTTTTATTTTCTTAGGACTGGGGTACAGGAGCGTTAAAGCCAGAGAAATGATCTGATGTCAGTCATTTGAGTGAGCTGATTAAAGAAGAGTTCAGCTATTATGTATCAAAACAAATACAAAAAAAATAAAATTTTTGTTTACAAAGTTTTTATTTTGTGGTAACATATGTTTATAGAATCTTAATAAATTATTGAGGGACTACAGTTGGGAAGTTATAATTACACAGTCATAGGAAAAGACGGAAAGCAGAAGAAGGGAACGCTTGAAGCCGACTCCAGGGATCTCGCGATTGGAGAGTTAAAGGTTGAGGGTGATACGATCATCGCTCTCGAAGAAACAAATGCTCTGAATGCGAATATTTCTCTTGATATCGGAGG
>JBJELA010000150.1:0-2451 GCA_051878915.1 Candidatus Weimeria sp. | reverse complement strand
AAGGACTACCGCAAAGAACGGAAAAGAGCCTTATGAAATTTCCGCCGAGAAGGCCGCAGAGCTTAAGAACAGCGGACACTTCTACGGAAAGATAAAGACTGATTTTAAGTACAGCGGATGCGGACTCCCTTATACGGATGATGAGATAAGAGTCATGGTATGTGTCATCTTCTCAGCAGTTTTCGGAAACAACGCAAAGAGCAGATGGTGCGCCCTTGCAGTAAAGGATAAAAATAAGAAAGACTGGCTTGAGGTAAGCCTTAGACACGCACATATTAAATATAAGAAGAGCGAAAAGGCAGACGGTACCGTAAGGTATTCCTTTGACGCTCCGAAAAGGGAGAAGGAGTTCTCGTCGTTCTGGTATGACTCCAGCAGCGAACAGCTCGGCATCCTTATCGCAGCTATTGATACATGGGCGGCGTATAAGCACGGAGCCCATAAGGAGATAAAGACATACGATAAGGCGTCAGCAGACTTCATACAGTTCGTGTTCCATGCCAACGGAATGAGGGCTGAGATAATGGAAAAGACTTCTGAAGACGATGATGAGAAAAAGACCGTATACACTCTCCGTATCTTTAAGAACACCTATGTCGGGATGGAACCGCACAATGACGGAAGAAAGCAGAATAAGGTCGAAGAAGTATCGCCTTCAGACGGATACAAGTACTGCTTTACAGTTTTTACCCACGCCTTAGTCTTAAGAAGAAACGGACGTATCTTTATCACAGGAAATTCAGGAAAGACTGTCATCTTAAACTGGTTCCTTGAGAAAGCCTACGAGGACAGCGCGGATATCCTTGTGATACAGGAGAATGAGGAGCTTTTCGCCTACTCAAAACAGCAGCCGCAGTACAGAAAGGGAGTCAAGTTCCAGCACGTCGTAAACTACTCCACAAACGGAGAAAAACCCGTATCCCTTGAGGAGCTGGGACAGTTAGCCCTTGTAGCAGGTGCGAACGTCTTTATCATAGGTGAGGCAAAGGGCGCAGAGATATGCTCTGCCATCACGCTTTCAAACTCAGGATGCCGTACTGCTATCACTATACACTCTCCTTCTTCTACTGAGACAATCGACAAGATGGCAGACCTTGCCATGAGGGGATATGCTTCAGACATGGATCAGGCGAAGAGGATGCTCAAGTCCTTCCAGACTATCGTATATCTTCAGGACTTCAAGGTACAGGAGATATCAGAGATCACGGGATACGATGAAAAGAAACACGATATGACCTACAGATATATCTACAGGCGGGGAGCCGGAAAGGATGGCAAATAATGAGGGTATCAAACCATAACGACCGGATAGACAAGGCTGCAAGGCATAACGACAGGAACTTCGATGTAACAAGGTCTGACCATATCGACGCGGACAGGAGCAGCGAAAACATCTACTGGACGTATGACGGCGACCTTACGATGTCCTTCAAGGAAAAGGAGATGCAGTTCTACAAGGAACACTTCAAAGCCCATCTCGACATGAGGAACAAAAGCTACAAAAAGACCTGTAATAAGAACGCGATCCACAACATGGACTACTACCACTCTTCCGAGAGGACACGCCCTGAGGATAAGATATTGCAGATCGGGGACGTAAAGGAACACGCCACGGCGGAACAGCTCTGGGAGTGTGCCCTTGAGTATCAGAAACGCTTCAATGAAAAGTACGGTGACAGATGCAAAATTCTGGATATGGCATTACACGTCGATGAAGCCACCCCTCACGTCCATGTGCGCCGTGTCTGGATAGGACATGACGACGAGGGTAACGAGTGCGTAGGACAGACAAAAGCCTTAAATGAACTCGGAGTTCTCCCACCCGATACCTCAAAGCCTATCTCAAGGTATAACAACGCAAAGATGACATTTACCTATGAAGACCAGGCGATGTTTCGAGAAATAGCAAGGGAGCGGGGGCTTCAGATAGAAGAGCCGGATCACACGAGGAAGCAGAGCCTCTCCATCCTTGCATATAAGAAAAAGAAGACCATAGAGGACATAGACAGCCTTAACGAAGAGCTTGAGAGGGTAAGGACTGCAAAGGCAGAGATCGAAGAGGAAGAGGAAAAGACTTCCGAAGAGCTTGCTTCCCTTAAGAAGCAGACGCAGGGGATAGGAAATGTCTTTGAAGACCTTCTCTTAAACCCTATGTTCAACGGCGAGTATGAGGAAGAGGTAAGGGCTGCAAGAAAGAAGGATGAGACAGAGTGGGCAAGGATACTGGCACATATCGTCATGACAAAGGCGATTGATGAGATGGCAAAGACGTGCAGGGTTCCCGACGACATCGCGGTAAAAAAGAACGCAGCATTAAGGAAGAAACTAAGGGCTGCGGAAGCTGTGATAAAGGAACATCACCTTGTAAGGGAATACAAACAGGAGAGAGAAAACACAAGGTCGCTTGTCATATAAGAACAGATAAGGACTCTGAGGCGGTCGTGCTTCAGA
>JBJELA010000149.1:0-2457 GCA_051878915.1 Candidatus Weimeria sp. | reverse complement strand
ATAGTTATGTTACTTTGGTATGTTTTGAAAAAAGTTTGTCGTTGCGCTGAGGAATGCTATCGCAATACACTTGGCTCATGAATGCAGAAGAAAGACACTACAATAGAACCGGCCAAGTTGTGCCGCGCATACAATTCAAGCCTCCTGATATTCCAGAATCGGAATGGTGTGACTTCCGAAAGGACTACGAATCCGGCATGACACTGGTCGAAATCGGTGCAAAATATTACTGCGATCCACGGACAGTAAAAGCCTGCATCATGCATAACAAATCGAGCAGTATGCTTGGCAGTCATTCTGTTCCAGATAAACTTGCATCGTACAGGGGAACAATCGATTCTGCCCTGCGTTTTTCATCTGGTAGGCCTTCCCATCTCAGTATCAGTGAAATTACCCGGGAGATTTTTCACATGATAAGAGAACAGGGATATGATGGCTGTGAGCGGACTGTACGAAACTACATTGACGGTCAGCTGAAATCAATTTCAATTCTGAAAGGAAAGGAGCAACGTGATGATCCGAATTGTACCTACTGAACATATGATTGGAGTAAAACTGCAGGGAGATTATAACGATCTTCAAGAACTTTATGATGCCCTCGGGAGATATCTGGAATTCTATCAGGTTTCGACTGATTATCCGTATGATGACTATGAATACCTGCTCGCGCTGAATTACGATATCCGACACGCATACATGGGAACGAGAGACGTTACCGCTGTAGAAAATAATTACGATGAATATATTTTTGCAAAAACTTCAGAAGACTCTTATGCTGATCTGAGCGATGAGGAAAAAGCCCTGCTGAAACAGTATAGGAAAGACTTCACAAAGAACAATCTGTATTTCAGCGTAGATATAGCTGTACCGCTCATTCTGTACTATATCGTTGTCTTTCAGAAGGTGCTGGACGGATATTATAGTAATACATGGTTTAAGAAATACAACGATCACCTCTGCTCAGAAGGCATTGATCTAAGCTATGATCCTATGACCGCGGAGCAAGATCGTGCTCAGATGCACCTATTCATTGCAGCCGTATGGGACTATCTGAAATCAATCCTTGGAGAAGAAGATTCTAGAACACTCTTCCAGTACCTTACCTACAACGACGAAGGTATGATCTTCCCTTATATGTACATTGACGCAGTCCTGGCATATTATCACGAAAATGCTGCCAAATTGTCACAGGAAGATCTCAAGAAGTTTATCATTTACATCGCCTATGGCATCATGGATCCGGTTTCCACGCGGTACAAAAATAAAAACCTGTTGGCATGTCATAATCAATATCAGCAGGTGAAGGCCGACCTCAAAGGGAAATTAATAAAAGCCCTTCCATCTTATTTAACATTCATTGGACTTGAAAATAAATACTTCGGTAACGAGACAGACATTAACAGTGAAGAATTTGACAGCTTCATCGGTAAATACTTCGGGAATGCGGATTGGGATAATATGGAGTGGTGAATAGCTACAATATTATATGACTCGCAGATCATTTCCCAAACTTTCTCAAATCATGCAAATTATGCATGCTCTGTAGAAAAGGAATATGCCTGTGCCTACGTGGAACACTACAATGCGTTGAAAAAGTACAGCGACTACCTTGTAAACCATCTGGATAAATTCAAAGTTATGAAGGATCGGGATAAGGATTGGTTGGCCGTAAAGTTCTGATATTTCGTACTGGCTTCAAATATCGATACAACATCGGCAAAGCTTATCGATTACTTTGGCCGGTGCGAAATCGAGACTGGTTCAAAACGAACAAGGAATATCTGGAGCTCCTTTCCATTTCCAAGTGGACGGATTTTACAGTACGTGGAAAGATCCTGAATGGTATTATTGATATCAATGTGGCCCCCTGTTCTGTGTAAGGAGATGGATAACAGCGGAATATCGATATCGGTGCTTTATGGTAAGACGCAGTCTTTGATGTGCTTCCAGAACAGTATCAAAATTGTTACAGCAGAAAAGTGATTGAAACAAGTGAGGCAATACTGCAATCTGATTCTTTCGGATATGCTGGAACACGTGGAGACCTTTTCATACAAGAGAGGCATTCTGAACGCTGCCAGTAGTTCTACTTTCACGTTTATTTCGATCTATCATGTAAGTTCAGTTGCATCCTTCCCTGGTTATGCCTGGTCAGGTAATCCCACAGCATGTCTCTGACCTGTCAAATATTAGAGCAAGAACAAAAAATATCTGATTTTGTACATCGAAGTGTACAACGCCTTCCCGAAGGGTATGGTACGATACCGATGCAGGGGGGCAGCATCAGACCTGCCTGCACGAGCTGTCACACAGAGAGCTCTTCTCTCGAGGAGGCGCGTATGGCGTACAAGCATGTGAATCCCGAAAACGAGTACCTCTTCCACTATCGGGCTGTCTGTCCAAGGCACGCTGTCACCTTTGAGCTTGCTGTCAATGAGGACACCAGACGCCGCCTGT
>JBJELA010000148.1:0-12154 GCA_051878915.1 Candidatus Weimeria sp. | reverse complement strand
AGCCAGTCTGTTTTTCTGTAAAATGCAGGCAGCCACGAGGACAGCTCCGTTCGCTATCATTGAAGCAAAAATAACCACCTTCGCGCCGTACGACATTTTTTTAAGGAATCTGAGTACAAGAGCCAGCAGCGGGATAGCAAAGACATAGAGGGAAAAATATTCGATAATGCTGTTTACTTCTATATCCTGGGAGAAAAACTCGATGGCCTTGACGGAACACATGCACCACAATCCGCTGAACATAGTGAACAGGCCAAGAAGGCAGAGATCTATGAAGCTTGTGTCTACTATGACCATAGAAAGGGAGATGATAGTAAGTATGGCGCCGGCCATCACCAGAAAGACTGTAATGAAGGTACCAAGGCCTATGTCTCTCGCGAACTGCTCCATGACGTGGCTTGACGGAGCAGCGCTTACTTCAGGAAGGCACTGGATCGCGTTATCCTGCGAAGCCATCTCCATGATTTTCAGGGTCATCCCGTAAGAGTTCTGTGGAAGCTGTATGAAATGGTAACCGCTTCCAAGGAATTCCCCTGTCTTGCTGTAGCTGCGGTCATATCCGTAAAAATAGAGGAGCCTTTCCTGTCCGTCCATGCCGATGACGCTTACCCTGATAGATGAAAGCCTCGAGTAAACACGGATTGTAACCCTGTCTGAGCCTAACCCCGACGAACTGAAATCGATCCTGCGCTCCATCGTGATCACATCATTTTTTTTGGAATTAAGATAAAAGAAACGCTTGTCATACTTGGATACATTATTATACTGTTTTCCCTGAAAACTGATATCCCATCCGTCCGAAAGATCATCTGTAGGGAATTCCCCGCTCTTGGATGAAATAAGAAAAAACAGACTGATAACAAGAGCTACGGAAAAAGCGATAACTCCAACAGCCCAGATAATTTTTAACCATTTATTTTTTGAAGCGATTGTCTTGATATTCATTTGAACTACTCCCAAAAAAACCCGCCTGTACATATACATTTTAGCACAGACGGGTTTTTTTGAAAAGTATTAGTGTTCTATTATTGCAAAGGTAAATTCACATCTGACAGCCAGCTTGTCTCCGACATAGGCCCTGCCCTCGGCAATGCCTATATTTTTCTTTAAGTTTGTAAGCCCGCACTCAATCCGAAGCACATCGCCCGGCCTTACAGGTGTTCTGAAGTGTGCGTTTTTTACACCTCCGAACATCGGGACTGAATTTCTGAATTCATCCGCTGTCATCACGGCACAGGCGCCGCACTGGGCTATAGCCTCGAGCGACAGCACTCCGGGGAATACAGGGTATCCCGGAAAGTGTCCGGCAAAGACCGGATCATTTCTGCTCATAAGCTTCTCGCCTATCGCCCACTTCAGGGGTTCATAGTCAAGGATCTTATCCACCATCAGCATCGGCTGCCTGTGCGGAAGGATCCGCTCGATATCGTCACAGGTCAGGACGTTTGGATTTTCTCTGACAGATAGTCTTTCCATAATATCACAGCTTTCTGAAAAGTACGCAGGCGTTGTGTCCGCCAAATCCAAGAGAATCGCTCATTGCAGTCTTTACCTCATACCTGATTCCGGTCTTTGGCACATAGTCGAGATCGCACTCAGCGTCGCTTACCTCGAGGTTCGCTGTAGGAGGAATGAAGCCTTCCTCGATGGTTTTTGCCGTAAAAACGCCCTCTACACCGCCGGCTCCGCCGAGCAGATGACCTGTCATCGACTTGGTCGAGGAGATCTTAAGCCTGAAAGCCTGCTCACCGAATACAGCGTGGATGGCCTTTGTCTCTGTGGTATCGTTCAGGTGGGTTGAGGTGCCGTGAGCGTTGATGTAATCTACCTCATCAGGCTTTACTCCCGCGTCATCAAGGCAGAGCCTGAATACATCAGCTGCTCCCTCTCCGGAAGGATCAGGGGAGGTGATGTGGTAGGCGTCGCTGTTTGCGCCGTAGCCTGCGATCTCACAGTAGATATGAGCGCCGCGGGCTTTGGCATGCTCATACTCCTCAAGAACGAGAAGGCCACAGCCCTCTCCCATTACAAAGCCGCTTCTTTCAGCGTCGAACGGGATGGAGGCCCTGTTCGGATCCTCTGCTTTTGTAAGCGCTCCCATATTTGAAAAGCCGCCCATCGCAAGGGGCGTGATACAGCTCTCTGTTCCGCCGCAGATCATCATATCCTCATAGCCATCCCTTATTCTGTGGAAAGCATCCCCTATGGCAAGTGTACCGCCTGCGCAGGCAGCTACAGGGCAGGTAGACATTCCCTTGAGGCCGTATCTGATGGATACCTGGCCTGCTGCCATATTCGCGATGGACATCGGGATAAAGAATGGTGATACCCTCTCATAGCCCTTTTCCATTCCTCTGTTATGCTGTTCCTCGATTGTAGTAAGACCGCCTATTCCGCTCGAGATGTAAGTTCCGAAGCGCTTCGCATCTATATCTCCTGAAAGAATTCCTTCATCGTCTAAAACTCCCGCATCCTTTAATGCCTCAAAAGCAGCGGCCATGGCATACTGAGTGAAGAGGTCCATATGACGGGCATCCCTCTTATTCATGTATTTCAGCGGGTCGAAATCCTTAACCTCTCCGACTACCTTTACAGAAAAATCAGGTTCTGAAAATCTTGTGATCGGACCGATGCCTACCCTGCCGTTCTTTACATTCTCAAAGCTCTCCTCTACTGAAAGTCCGCACGGATTTACAGTTCCAAGTCCCGTAACGACTACTCTTCTTTTATCCATTACATTCCTCCATCGGCTTCAATCACGGAGCCTGTTATATAAGACGCCTTCTCGCTGGCGAGAAATGAAGCTATATACGCGATTTCCTCCGGACGTCCCATCCTCTTCATTGGAATCCCCGCTAAAAGCGCTTCCTTCGCCTTCTCAGGAATAGCCGCTGTCATCTCGGTTTCTATCATTCCAGGCGCGATGCAGTTTACAGTCACGTTTCTCGACGCGACTTCCTTTGCCAGTGATTTTGAAAATCCGATGATCCCTGCCTTTGACGCGGCGTAATTCGTCTGTCCGGCGTTTCCGTATATGCCGCTTACACTTGAAAGGTTTATTATCCGTCCCCATCTGCGTTTCGTCATGCCTCTCAGCACGGCGCGGCTCATCAGGTAAACGCTCCTCAGATTCGCCGCGATGACAGCGTCAAAATTCTCCGGCTTCATCGTAAGCAGCAGGCCGTCCTTTGTGATACCCGCGTTATTTATAAGAACATCAATATCCCCCGCCTGCTCTATTACAGAATCCACTCCCTCTTCTGTGGAAAGGTCGCCTGAGACCAGTACCGGCTCCCTTGAAAGTTTTCCTTTAATGGCGTTTAATTTTTCAGTATTCTTATGACAGTGTAGCACGAGCTCAAAGCCGCAGCGGTCGAACTCCTCCGCCATCGCGCTTCCTATTCCGCCGCTTGCCCCTGTTATCAAGACTCTTTTCATAAGCTTTCAATATCCTCTGCCGTATTAATGGTCTTTATCGTGTAATCAGTGATTCCAAGAGGCTTCGCGCATTTTTTCACGAAGCCGGAAAGCGTCTTTCCAGGTCCGATCTCGATGAATCTGTCATATCCCTCTTTTAAAAGCGTATTAAGGCTCTTCTCAAGTCTTACAGGGCTCTGGACCTGTCTTACGAGGAGGTCTGTGATCTTATCCTTCTGATCGGTCAGGGGAACTACGCCGCCGTCATCACCTGTCGCGTTGAAAAATACACGACAGCGGAGCGGATTTATCTCAGCGTCCGGAAGGTAAGAAGCAAGCGCGTCTCCGGCGCTCTTCATATACGGCGTGTGGAAAGGTCCGCTTACATGGAGAGGCAGAACCCTCTTTGCTCCGGCTTCCTTCGCAAGCTCTCCGGCCTTATCCACCTTATCCTTCTCTCCGGAGATCACTATCTGTCCGGGACAGTTGTAGTTCGTCGGGTAGCAGCCGGCCTCTTTGCAGACAGCCTCGAGCTTTTCAGCCTCAAGGCCAAGAACAGCTGACATGCCCCAGTTTCCGCCCTCTCCCGCTTTTCTCATAGCCTCTCCTCTGAAAGCCACAGCCCTGATAGCGCTCTCTGCTGAAAAGGCTGACGCCCCGTAGAGGGCTGAATACTCTCCAAGGGAGAGCCCGAGAGTCACATCAGGGTAGATATGCTTCTCAGCAAGCAGCATCGTAACTCCTATGGCAAATGCCACCAGGGCAGGCTGGGTGTTCTCGGTACGTGTCAGGGCGTCGTCCCTGTTTTCAAAGATAATATCCTTTAGTCCCGGCTTAATCCTGTCCGCAGCGTCATAGACCGCGGCAAACGCAGGGTACTTCTCGTAGAGATCCTTTCCCATTCCAGTAGTCTGTGACCCCTGTCCCGCATACAAAAACGCTGTTTTCATGACTTCTCCTTTCCTAGGCAGATGTCCTCTATAATCGCCCTGAGCGGTCTTATCTCCTTTATCTGGCCGGCGCTCTGTCCTGCCATAAGGCTTCCTGTCTTAGTATCTCCCTCAAAAACCGCGCGGCGGAGACTTCCAAGCGTAAACTTCTCAAGCTCCTCCAACGTAGCCCCTGCCTTTTCGCTCTTTATATACTCACGGGTCATCCTGTTCTTCAGGACTCTCACAGGGGTTCCGCCGATTCGGCCTGTAACCACGGCATCGGTTCCCTTTGCCTTGATAAGAGCGTCCTTATAGTTCTCATGGATCGGGCATTCCTCTGAGGCGAGAAGCGCTGTTCCGACCTGGACTCCGCACGCTCCCAGATCCTTTGCCGCAAGGAACTGTCTGTGGTCCGCGATGCCGCCTGCCGCAATGACCGGAATGCTTACCGCGTCACATACCTGCGGTACAAGCGTCATAGTAGCCATCTCTCCGATGTGTCCGCCGCTCTCGCTTCCCTCGGCTATGACCGCGTCTGCTCCGCTCCGCTCCATAAGGATCGCCAGAGTAGGAGCCGCTACAACAGGGAATACCTTTATTCCGGCTTCCTTCCATTTTTTCATGAACCTGGCCGGGTTGCCGGCTCCTGTCGTAACGAACATAACCTTCATCTCAGCGACCAGGTCAGCGATCTGATCTATCTCAGGATGCATAAGCATCAGATTTACGCCAAAAGGCCTGTCCGTCAGGTTTCTGGCCTTCCCGATCTCTTCCCTGATGCGCTCACAGGAGAAGCCGCCTGAGGCGATAAGTCCCAGTCCGCCGGCATTTGAAACTGCCGCGGCAAACTCACCTGTAGCAATATTTGCCATGCCTCCCTGTATCAGTGGGAATTCTGTCCCTGTTAAATCTCTTAAGTCCATATTTTTCCCTTTCACTGTCTGCTCCTGTATTCCGCGATCACGCTGCCCCAGGTCAGGCCACTGCCGAAGCCTGTAAGAAGCAGCCTCTGTCCGGGATTAAGCAGGCCTTTTTCTTCCATCTCTGCCAGGCAGATAAAAACAGACGCTCCTGAGGTATTTCCGATATGATCGACATTGCAGTAGAATTTTTCTGCCTCAAGCTTCATCGATTTCACGACGTGGTCTATGATCCGCCTGTTGGCCTGATGGCAGATGAAAAAATCAATGTCATCCGTGGTAAGGCCTGCCTTTTTAAGTGTCTCGCCTATGCAGTACGGAACAATGCGGACCGCGAAGCGGAATACCTCTTTTCCGTCCATCCTGATGTATGACGGCTGGTGCGAAGCATCCGGAGTATTCAGGGATCTCGAATTCTTGGCTCCGAAGCAGTTTATCGCAAGAGAGCTTTCAGCTCCAAGCGTGGAAGCGTAATTCCCTTCCTTTATGGTTATCACGACTGAACCTGCTCCGTCTCCGAACAGAATATTTGTCGTCCTGTCATCAGGATCTAAAAGCTTTGAGAGCTCCTCTACTCCTGTGACTATGGCATAAGGCCTGTCTGAATCCTGATTCGCCACGAGATACGATCTTGCCATCTCCAGTGCGTAGGCTGCTCCGCTGCAGGCCGCGTTTACATCGAGGTACGGGATATCCTTCGGAAGGCCAAGTGCCTTCTGCATCTGTGACGCGACTGACGGAGTCGAATAATCTCCGGAAAGAGTCGCGACCAGGACAAGCCCTATTTTTTCAAAAGGAACCCCTGACCTCTCAAGCGCCCTTCCTGCTGCCTCTATTGCCAGGGTATTCGCGCTCTGTTCACTTCCTGTGAACCTGCGCTCCCTTATCCCTGTACGCTTTTCGATCCACTCATCGCTTGTCTCTTCGATCCTGGAAAGGTCATCATTTGTGACGGTCCTCGACGGCAGGGCAAGGCCGGTGGAAATGATATCTATTGAATACATAATCAAATTCTTCTGAACTTTCTATGACGGTCTGCCACGAGCTGGGAAGGCGACATTTTTTCAAGCTCCTTTAAGTTCTTGAAAATAGCCTTGTCCATAGCATCATAGACTGTTACCGGATCAAATGACGCTCCGCCCAGCGGCTCATCTATGACCTCATCAGCCATTTTGTTCTGATACAGGTCATCAGCTGTCAGATGCATCAGTGAGCAGGCCTCTGTCTTTCTCGAGGTATCCTTGAAAAGTATGCTGCAGAAGCCCTCAGGTGAAAGCACTGAATAGACAGCGTACTTAAGCATCAGAAGCCTGTTCGCTACCGAAAGAGCAAGAGCTCCGCCGCTGTTGCCCTCGCCTGTGACCACTGAGATCACCGGCACGCTCAGATGGCTCATCATAGCGAGCGACCTCGCTATTGCCTCACCCTGTCCGTGCGCCTCGGCCTCCATTCCCGGATATGCACCCGGAGTATCTATAAAGGTGATTATCGGACGATGGAACTTCTCAGCCTCCTTAAACATCCTCATGGCCTTGCGATAGCCCTCCGGGGACGGCATTCCGAAACGGCAGGCTACGTTCTCTTCGACTGTCCTGCCCTTCCTGTGGCCTAATACTGTCACAGGGATCTTGTGGAAAAGCGCGATCCCGCCATAGATGGCTGCATCCTCGTCACAGAGGTGGTCGCCTCTCTGCTCGAAGAAGTCGGTAAAGAGTGCGTTGATGAAATCCGTAATATGCGGTCTGTCAGCGAGACGGGCGATGTGTACGTGGTCCTCAGGAGTAAGGTCCCTGCACTGCTCGAGGAGGTCGCTCCTTAATTTTTTCAGGTGCTCTATCTCCTCCTCGTTCTCGTAGTACTTGTCGTCTACTGTGATTCCGTTAAGAGACTCCTGCTCATTTTTAAGAGCCTCTATCCTTTTGTCTATCTTTGCTGTCTGATCGAGGATCTTATCTACCATGGAGCACCTCCTGTGACTTTAAACCCGTGCAGCATCAGAATCTTCGTAAGCGTCTTTTTCAGCTCAGCTCTCGGAACGATCGCGTCCACAAAGCCATGCTGATATAAATACTCAGCTCTCTGGAAGCCCTTCGGGAGCTTTTTCCCGATGGTCTGCTCTATGACACGCGGTCCGGCGAAGCCGATCAGCGCGCCCGGCTCCGCGAGGGTAATGTCTCCGAGTGTCGCGAACGAAGCTGTAACGCCGCCTGTCGTAGGATGTGTCAGAACCGAGATGTAGAGGCCGCCTTTTCTGGAGAACTCCTCTACCGCGTCGGCCGTCTTGGCCATCTGCCAGAGTGAGAACATGCCTTCCTGCATTCTCGCTCCGCCTGACGCTGAAAAGATGATAAGCGGCAGCTTATGCTTTTCGGCATACTCTATGGCTCTTGTGATCCTCTCACCGGCTGCCTGGCTCATAGAGCCCATGAAAAACCTGCTGTCAAGGACTACCGATACAGCTGTGACTCCTGAGATCTTTCCAACAGCAGCAACCGCTGTCTCGTTCAGATGAGTCTTCTCCTTCGCGTCCTTAAGCTTTTCCTTATAGCCGGGGAACGAAAGCGGATCATCTGAGGTGATGCCTCTGTTCATCAGCTTGAAGCTGTCCTTGTCAAAAATAAGGGAGAACCTGTACTGTGCAGTTATGTTCTTATACTTTCCGCAGACCGGGCACACATAGAAGTGGCTCTCCCACTGGCTCTTTCTTGACCTTCTGTGGCAGCCCTTACACATGATGAATTCATCTGCTTCATTGTATTCTTCTACTGTCATTTTTATCTGAACTTCTCTATTGCCTTCATGATATCGTCAACTGTTACAAGATTCGGAATCTCCTCGTCCGGTATCCTGACTCCGCACTCGTCCTCGATTGCCATCTGGATCTCAACTACTGAAAGTGAATCAGCGTCAAGGTCATCCACGAGCTTTGTTTCTGGTTTAACATCAGCCTTATCTACGTCAAGCTGGTCCGCGATGATGTCCTGTAATTTTTCAAAATCCATTGTAAACTCCTTTTCTTCAAAAAATAAAAAGTCAATCGGAAACTAGTTCTAATGTTTTAAAATAAAAATGTTTTAATTAAAACATCTGCAAGTATAACCTGTCATTTTAAAAAAGTCAAGGGAATTTTAAATAAAAATACTTTGCAATTTTTTAGTTTCAATGATACAATAGTCTCAAAGTTTTTATTTTTTGTGGAGGGACTATGTTAGAAGAAGTATTGCATAACGTATATAGCAAGCTCCGCCTGCATTTTTACACACAGGTCTATTCTAAGTTTGAGAATCGTGAGGCTACACTGACTACTGTCGAAACTTTTTCGATGGAAGCCATAACTACTTTGAATCATCCTACTGTGGCACAGTTTGCCAGTGCCATGAATATATCTGCTCCTAATGCAGCCTACAGAGTTGCAAGCCTTATCAAAAAGGGCTATCTGAAGAAAATACAGAGCAAAAAGGATCTTCGGACCTACTATCTCGAACCTACTACGAAGTATGAAAAGTACAATCAGATAAATGAGGCATATATCAAGGTTGTTGCAAACCGTGTCAAGGAGCGTTTTTCGGAGGAAGACTACAACAGGTTTACGGAGATGCTCGATATTATTGACAAGGAACTGATGCCTGATGTCGATTTTATTACAAAAGGGAGTAAGCACAATGACAGCACAGAAGAAGGAAGAAAAGACAATTAGTTTAAAGCAGAACAGCTCTGTGAATTCAAAGAAGCGTGACAGGATTGGCATCATTTTTTATGGTGCGGTAAATACTGATTTTTTCAAGGCTGTTCACAAGGGATTAGAGCTTGAGGCTGCTGCTTCCGACGCCAAGCCTGAGCTTATAACTGAATATTCCGCTATTAATCCGATCGAACAGGTTAAGGTTATCGATCAGATGGTAAAGAGCGGTATCAAGGGACTTATCATATCTCCTATGGATGATCCCATAGTCGCTGATACCATTAAAAAGATTTCAAGTGACGGACTGCCTGTTGTGACTGTCCACACGGATATACCTGATTCCGGCAGGATAGCCTATGTAGGTACTGATCCTTACAAGGCCGGTCAGGTTGCCGGCGCCCAGATGAGCAGGATCTGTGAGGATGGGACTGAGATCGGCATTGTCACAGGCTCGAGGCAGCTGAGGGTTCACGAGGAACGCACCAGAGGTTTTGTAGACTACATAAACAGCTCGGGTAAGAACCTGCTCATTTCCTCTATTTCCGAAAACAGGGATAATGACTACAAATCTTACGAGCTTGTCCAGAAGATGATGTCTGACAACCCTGGCATTTCAGCCTTTTTCTTCGCAACCACCGGAGGTGTTTACGGAGGCTGCAAGGGTATTTTTACAATGACCACGAGACTGAAGTTCAAGGTGATCACCTTAGGAGTCTTTGATGCCACAAGGGAATTCATGAAAAAAGGACTCATAGACTGTGCAGTCTATCAGAGTCCAATGGATCAGGGTATAGATGCCATGCGCATCCTTACAGACAAGATTTATTCCGGCCGCGACCCTGAGAAAGATATTTACTACGAGGAGCTCTCGATAAAGACTCATGAGTGCCTTTATCTATAAGCCCTCTGCGACCTGATCCATCAGGTCCAGCACATCATCCCTTCCCTGTCCGGTCACGGACGAGAAAGGAAGTATAATGATTTCTGAAGGAGCATTGGTGTTTTCACTGATGCTCTTTTTTATTGCGCTCAGATTTTTCTGAAGCTGGCTTCGTTTTATTTTGTCAGCCTTCGTAGCTATGATGACAGTCTCGATTTCCAGGTAAGCGAGATAGTCTATCATCTGAAGATCCTGTTGTGACGGCTCGTGCCTGATATCAACGAGCAGAAAAACAGCCCGCAGCTGTTCTGAGGCAGTCAGGTAATTCTCTATCATCCTGCCCCATTTTTCGGCGGTTTCCCTGGAAATTTTCGCGTAGCCGTAGCCGGGGAGGTCTACAAGGTAAAGCTCTCCGTTGATATTGTAATAGTTTATCGTCTGCGTCTTGCCCGGTGATGATGAGGTACGAGCCAGGGAGTTCCTCTGCATCAGGCAGTTTATAAGAGATGATTTTCCCGCATTAGAGCGACCGGCGAACGCCACCTCAGGGTGAGCGTTCGCCGGTAATTTACTCGTTATTCCACAGACGGTCTCTAATTCGACCGACTTTATTTTCATGCACTTTCCTTTGCCTTTTTCTTATTCTTGAGGGCTACAACCTTATCCTCCTTGCGGCTTTCAAGGATCAGGTGCTTGTCTACGATATCCTTGGTGATCACAAGCTCATCCACATCCTCTGAAGGCACGTCATACATGTAGTCCATCATAACGGTCTCCATTATGGCACGGAGTCCTCTGGCGCCTGTCTTTCTCTCAAGAGACTTCTTAGCGATCTCCCTTATGGCGTCGTCCTCGAACGTAAGCTTTACATTGTCGAGAGCGAAAAGCGCCTGATACTGCTTTACAAGAGCGTTCTTCGGCTCTGTAAGTATGCGGACGAGATCATCCTCTGTAAGGAGATCTAAGGAAACGTCGATAGGCACACGCCCTATGAACTCAGGAATAAGTCCGTACTTGATAAAATCCTGAGGAAGCGCAAGCTTTAACAGCTCACTCTCTGACTTATCAGTATTCGCTGAATCTGATGAGCTCTCAGCAAAGCCTATGCGTCTCGTATCAAGTCTTGACTCGATGATCTTATCAAGGCCCTCAAACGCTCCGCCGCAGATGAAAAGTATATTCGTCGTATTGATACGGAGAAGCTCCTGCTGAGGGTGCTTTCTGCCGCCCTGAGGAGGGACTGAAGCCTCAGTTCCCTCAAGGATCTTAAGGAGTGCCTGCTGAACGCCTTCTCCCGATACATCACGGGTAATAGACACGTTCTCGCTCTTCTTTGTGATCTTGTCGATCTCATCGATGTAGACGATTCCAAGCTCTGCCCTTGGGATATTATAATCGGCAGCCTGAATAAGCTTCAGGAGGATATTCTCGACATCCTCACCGACATAACCTGCCTCTGTAAGCGTCGTAGCGTCTGCTATCGCGAAAGGCACTCCAAGGATACGGGCCAGAGTCTGCGCCAGAAGAGTCTTTCCTGAACCTGTAGGTCCAAGCATCAGGACATTGCTCTTCTGAAGCTCTACGTCCGAATCCTTGCCGTTGAGAATCCTCTTATAGTGATTGTAAACCGCAACTGAAAGAACCTTTTTGGCCTCTTCCTGTCCGATAACATACTCATCAAGAAAAGCCTTTAATTCTCTTGGTGTCTGAAGATTTACATCAAGGGTGTCCGATACGTCAAGAGTCTTGAACGGTGATTCATCTGTTCCAAGCTCTTCATCTATTATCTCGTTGCAGATATCCACACACTCATCACAGATATAAGCACCGTTTGGTCCTTCGATCAGCTTTCTTACTTCAGAAGCCTTGCGTCCACAGAATGAGCAGCGAATAGGTTCATCTAATCTTCTGGGCATGTGTTACCTCCTTAAAAAATATCAGGCCTCGCGGTTTGTGATAACCTTGTCGATAAGGCCATATTCGAGTGCCTCTTCAGCTGAAAGATAGTGGTCACGATCTGTATCCGCTGTGATCTGCTCGATGGATTTTCCTGTGTTCTGAGCAAGGATCTCGTTTAATCTCTTCTTTGTCTTGATTATGCTCTCGGCAGCGATTTCAATCTCAGTGGCCTGTCCCTTTGCTCCGCCTGAAGGCTGATGGATCATGATCTCAGAGTTCGGAAGAGCCATTCTCTTGCCCTTTGCTCCGCCTGCTAAAAGGAAGGCACCCATAGATGCCGCAAGTCCGACGCAGATAGTCGATACATCGCACTTGATGTACTGCATTGTATCATAAATGGCAAATCCTGCAGTAACCATTCCTC
>JBJELA010000147.1:0-12211 GCA_051878915.1 Candidatus Weimeria sp. | reverse complement strand
CTGCCGATTTGTGCTCTGTAATGACTGCTCCGAGGAAAGCAGGATCAGCGATCCTGGCAAGGACGTTGTCGACGCCAAAGACGTTGAGCCACTTTATTCCCTTCTTTCGCAGGACCTCTCCGTATCCTGCCTTTAGGAGCGACGTGAAAAATCCACCGTTTCCGTTCGGTGAAGTCGCAGGCGTACCCTCTGCTTCAAGCAGCAGCTTTTCATGGAAGTCACAGGCCGGCGCCATGTCCTGCCTGAAAAAATAAATAAGCTCCGGATCGTATCCGAAATAATTCTTCTCCTTGAAAAAAGCTCTCGTAGCCTCGTCGTTCTTATCCGAGGTCATCACGAAAAACGGGATCTGCCGCTCTCCGATATCCTCGCGGAGGTTGTCAAACAGGCATTCAAAAATCGACCTGTCCTCCTCGATAGGATACGTCCCCTTCGGTCCGTCGAATCCGAGCCTTGTGCCCATTCCGCCCGCCAGAAGCAGGAGCGCCAGCTCACCGCGCTCTATCGATTCCATACCTGCTTTTCTGTAGGCGGCGATATTTCTGTTGTATTCAGCAATTCTAAGAGTCTTTATGGGACGTATCTCATCCTTTGCACAAGATACGCTTTCCCGCGAAAGACTCAGATACTCGTTTAATTTTTCCTGTGCTTCCTGTGTTGTCATCTCACTCCTCTTTTAACGCTTCCAGCCGCATGAACGGCTCAAACTCCGTACTCGTGATCTCTACAAAGGTCCTGCCATCCTTCTCGCCTCTCTTGAGAAGGAGCATGTCGCCGGCATGAGCCTGTGCCTTGTATTCTATCCTGTAAAAATTAAATGGTCCGAGCCCCATCAGAAGGCTCTCAGCCAGGGAGATATACTTTCCATTGTTCATGTGTCCGTTTGAATCTATCATCGTCTCATCGACTCTGACCTGCGTGATGGTATCTGTTTTTCCGTCAAAATGAATCTTTCTTCCGCCAAAGTCCTCTGTCGGAGGCGCTCCTACGCCGTAGGACTTCATCATCTTCTCCGGCGCGCGCTCCGGCATCGAACGGTCAAGGTCCATATACACCCATAGCGAATTCGCGGTCACGAACGGAGTCTCATCCCAGTCCGTTATCGTGAAATATCTCGATGCCAGCGCTCCCCTCGCTTTATATGGATAAGTCCTGACTGTTACATTCTCTCCCATGACAGGCCTTTTATGGATCCTTATCTGCCAGTCTGTCACAAACCAGCCTCTGTGGTTATCAACGAGCCACTGAGTCGTATATCCAGTGTCCTGTGAATGAAATGTAGCACAATCCTGTAAAAAATTAACTATCCCTGAAAGTGGCAGTTCCAGGTTCTCTCCAACCATCGAAAACCCCACCCGAGTCTTCATCTCATACATTATATTCGGCCTTTCTTTTTTAAAGATGATTATATCATTTAGTCATTATGATTTCCAGATAAAAAAAGAAGCGATGCATTCCGCATCGCTTCTAAAAAGCTGGCCCACAAGGATTCGAACCTTGAAATGACGGAGTCAGAGTCCGCTGCCTTACCGTTTGGCTATGGGCCAACAACAGATATTATTCTACTCTTTCTCCGGATATTTGCAAGTATTTATTTGAATACAATCCTGTCACTCACGCCCTGTCGTCCTAATCAGCCTCCTTTGGAACCCTGGTCGTATGAATATTACAGGTCCTCTTTGTATCTTCTGAAGAAATCATGTACTTTCCATCGTCAGTATCCCTGCTTCCGCCTGTGATGAATACCTTTCGCACGATATCTGACTTAGGACAGAATTCCCCGGCAGGAAGTCCCGATTCCTTGCAGATATCAAGACTTACATGGTGATCGCAGGTCTCTGTAGGTACTGTGTCTGTCGTGAAAAATTCATTGTAGACCATGCTCCCGCGCGGATCCTGACTGCAGACATTTTCCTCCGGAAGCTTTCCCGATTTTTTGCAGACTAGAGATGAAACTATGCCGGCAGGTCTCTTAAAGTTTTTGTTCTCAAGTCCGCTGTTTATCTGTTTCATTACGGCCTTCCAGATCTTTGCTGAACAGGTGCCGGAACTTAGGACAGACTTATCATCATAACCGCTCCAGACAACGCTGGTGTAGTAAGGTGAGTATCCCGCAAAAACCGTATTCCTTCCATCCTCTGTAATGCCTCCCTGTCCGGCGATCGACATGCCGCTGAAATAAGCGTTTTTTGCCGTGCCGCTCTTTATCGCGTCTGAAAGAGCAGAAGTAAGGAGCCAGGCTGTAGTTTTTTTAAGAACTCTGTGTCCCTTGTCATCAGTAGTGTCGAGAATGGTCTTTCCGTCTTCGTCCTCCACGGTAGTATAGTAGGATGGTCTGGAATAGTATCCCTGGTTCGCGAGGGCTGCATAGGCTGCCGTAAGCTCTGTGTTCGTGACGCCCTTCGTCAGCTTTCCGAGCGCCAGTGACTGATTGTTGTCTCCCTCCTCAAGCGTCGTAAATCCGAAGTCCTTCACATACTGGTATCCAAGGCCTGTCCCGATATCTGAAAGTGTTTTTTCAGCCACGACATTTACAGAATCAGTAATGGCTTCCCTTATAGTTGTAAATCCTCTGTAATGGCTGTCTGTATTTTTAACGACCTCTCCGTTCTCAAGCCTGTCAGGCGCGTCATCCTCTACCGACGCGAGCGTTTTGCCCGCCGCGTTTATGGCAGGCGCGTATGCGGCTAAGACCTTGAACGTGTCACCGGGCTGTCTCGTGATATCCATTGCCCTGTTCAGGGAGTTACTGTCTCCGCGTCCTCCTGACATGGCTCTTACCTGTCCGGTGCTCTGGTCTATTACTGTCATCGCCGCCTGCGGCTCGAGGGTATAGGTCACATTCTCACCGCCGGAAGGGATCTTTCCATTTGCCGTCATCTGTTTTTTATAGGCGGCGTAGGCTTTTTTGGCCTCTGCCTTCGTGTTGAAATTCAGCGTGTATTTTTTATTAGTTTTCCTGTAGTATCTGCGCATGGTCTTCTCATTATAGTTTCTGGTGGTACCATCCTTCTTTACTACAGTAAGCGAGAAGCAGATCGAGTATTTCGTGCCGTCCGGATAATTCGACGCGTCGTTTATTTCGGTGTCGACTATTTTCTGGATGTCTGAATCCTGCGTCGAATAAATAGTCAGTCCTCCGGTATAGAGCTTCATATAAGCCTCTGTCTCTGAAATACCAAGCTCCTCCTTCAGATCTGACGCAACCTGTTCTATCAGCGCGTCTGTAAAATACGATTCCGTCGAGACGCTGTTGCTGTTGTTTACATTCGCGATGCGGCTGTAGACATCGTCATCCATTGCCTTCTGGTAATCTTTTTTGTCTATGTAGCCCTGAGAGAGCATATTCGAGAGGACCTTTTCACGGCGGCGGGCGTTAGTTTTCGGATGAGCGACAGGATCATACTTTGAGGGATCGTTCGCTATGCCAGCGATCACCGCGCACTCTGAGAGCGTCAGGTCTGATACGTTCTTGTTAAAATACCGCTCCGACGCCGCCTCGACTCCAAGTGTGCTCTGGCCCAGATTTATAGTGTTCAGATAATTCTCAAGTATCTCATCTTTGGATTTTACTTTTTCAAGCTGAACAGCAAGATACTGCTCCTGGATCTTCTGATCGACCTTTTCCATAAAGGTATTTTCTTCTGACCACGAGGAAAAGAAATTGTTTTTAAGAAGCTGCTGTGTTATCGTGCTCGCGCCCTCGTTAAAATTACCTCCGCTCGCAAGTCCTGTGAACGCCGCTCTTACTATTCCGTGCAGATCGACACCGTTGTGCTTGTAGAACCTCTTGTCCTCTATCGCGACAAAGGCATGCTGCAGGTCAACGGGTATTTTTTTAAGAGAGACATAATCCTGTTTCGCGCCGCTCGCGGAGAGCGTTGTGATCACATTTCCATCTGTGTCGAGGATCCTGGTCTTCTTGCCTGAGGGGGAGATATTTACCTGTGAGATATCCGGCAGCTTGTCTATCTGCTTCTTCACGTAATACGACAGGCCCAATGCTGTCGCTGCCATGATAATAAGGATCAGTATCAGAAGCGTCTTTATCAACGCGCGAAGGAATCGCTGCTGTGCCGTGTGCTGCTTTCTCAGCTTTGGCGAATTGTATTTTTTCACATTTGCTCTGCTGTAATTCATCTATGGTTCCTTTTATGCAGTGGCTGGTTGCGAGGTCACGCAAGACTCGTGCTGACTCTTTATTATAGCAGAAAAATCGGGTATAATAAAGCATGCCGCTTTGAATAAATACGCTGGAGTTTTGTATGTACAGGATCACTAAGACAGGAAAAAGTGAATACGACGAGAAGAAATCACGTTTCCTCGGATATGTCATGGATGTCTCTTCGCCTGATGAGGCTGCTTTTAAAATAACAGCTCTCCGCAAGGAGCACTACAATGCCAGACACGTATGCTTTGCCTGGCAGGCGGATGGCATTCTGCGCTCGTCTGACGACGGCGAACCCTCCGGCACTGCCGGACATCCTATCGCCGATGTGCTTACCCACAGACAGCTGGAGCACTGCCTTATCGCGGTCGTCAGATACTTCGGCGGCACGCTGCTCGGTACAGGCGGGCTGACCAGAGCCTACAGCACCGCTGCCTCCGAGGCTGTTGATGACGCTTCACTTATGGAGATCCTTACAGGCTTTCCTCTTTCGGTAACTCTCGATTACAATGATTTCGGCAAAGCCGGTTATTTTTTCAATGAGAAAAAAATACCGCAGACCGGTGTCGAATACACGTCTGCGGTTACTGTTCATCTGATGGTCCCGTCGGAGCTTAAGGCCCTGACTGATAAGCAGCTTGCTGAGATCACCGCGGGAAAAGCTTCTCCCGAGTGGGGTGACGAGGTCTCCTATGGTCTGCTGGACGGTGAGGTCATTTCACTTTCTTAGTCAGCGTCTTCGACCATTTTCCGAAATATCTGGTTCCGTCTACCGTGATGTATGGACGGACGCTTACCCAGTAGGTCCCGCCCTTCTTCAGGCCGCTGAACGTCTTCTTTGTAGACGCGATGTACGATTTTTTCCAGCTCTTCGAGGCTGACTGCTTTATGGCGACCTGATACTTTACGGTTTTTCCGCTTACTGTTATCTTCTTAAACTTTATAGTAAGCTTCCTGCTTCCCGTCGAGATCCCGGTGATACTTTCCTTTTTGCTCTCAATCGTCGATATCTGTGTCTGCTCTGCAGCCTCGGCAGTATCGTCAAAAGGATATGAGGTATCCCCTGTCTGCGGTGCTGTGTAGGTGATCGTCGCTGTTGTCGGCTGGTCGCCGCCTGGCTGCGCGCCTGTTGTATTAAAGGTCACAGTGGCAGTATCGGTGTCATCATTTGTGCTGCCGGCTGAGGACGAGCTGCTCGAGCTGCCCGATGTCTGCGATGTGGTTCCTGTGGTACCTGTCGATGAAGTACTTCCGGTTGTTCCTGTTGAAGAAGTATTTCCTGTTGTAGTTCCTGTTGATGAAGTATTCCCTGTCGTGCTTCCTGTCGATGAAGTGCTTCCTGTATTTCCTGTCGATGAGGTATTCCCTGTCGTACTTCCTGTTGATGAAGTATTTCCTGTTGTAGAAGTATTCCCTGTCGATGAAGTATTCCCTGTTGTAGTTCCTGTCGAAGAAGTATTCCCTGTCGTACTTCCTGTATTTGCGCTTCCTGATTCAGTCGAGCCGCCTGTGCTGCCCGATGTCCCTGTACTGCCACTGTCCCCTGAGGCGCCCGGAGTTACCGGATCTGCGCTGGACTCGTCATAGGCTGTATCTGAAAGCTCGAGCTCATCATCCGAATAAAAATCAGTCGTATCGCTGTCATATTCGTGGAGACCTGTCGTATCTGATTCGACGGCGTCCTTACCTCCAAGCAGGTACTTCGTCCTGTATGATTCTGATGAATCGGTGTCATACCAGGTCACATCGACGATGTAGTTCTTTCCGCCGATCGTGACAACATTCCACATGTGCCCTGTTTCATCGTCTACCTCTGTCGCGGAACCGGAAACCACTGAGCTGCTGCCGGATACAGGGACTGTACTCGTAACGATTTTTGATCTGACGCCGGCTGATACAAAGCGGGGAGTGTTGTCCATCAGGTACTGGAACGCCTTGGCATATCCCTCACATACGACATTCGTTGAGGAATCCTGATCAAAGACAGAGATCAGATTCCAGGGAGAGCTGTCTGTGATCTGTGAAACTGCAAGCGCCGCTGCGGAATGGTCGTAGCTGACATTGTCAGCGATCCAGTCCGCATAGGCCTTTATCGTATCGTAGGTGCTTTTACCTGAATTAGCCGAAATAACTGAATCAGCAACGCTTTTTGCGGATTCCGCCACGGTAGCGGCACCTGTACTGAGCGTGTACTCATCGGCGCCCCTGTATTTTTTGTTTACGCCTATTTTTACAGAAAATGAAGTGGATGATATCGTCATGTTCTCCGGATTTTCATCATCTGAATTTATTTCTTCAAAAAATAAAAGCTCCGGATGATTATTGGATACATACGTGTAGAGCCTGTCCCAGATAATTTCCGCATTCGCTTCCGCAACAGAAGCGTCATCTGTGTCAAACTGCAGACCATCAAAAGTGATCTCAGTAGAGCCTCCCTGGCTTATGATCCTCTCGAGCTCACTCACCAGATGGTCATACATAGTCTGCTCTGAGGATGACAGGGCGGATATCTCCCACGAAGCGTTTCTTAAAGTGGTGGAAGCATATGCGGGTATAGAAATGACGACTGCTAATGCAGCCGTCATAATAATCGATGTAAATCTCTTTAGGAACGAACATTTCATAAGCCAAGCTCCTGTCAAAAGATCATTTCCCCCGGATTTTTCATCACACCTGTGAGAGGTCATGATTTCCTGCCATGAACTCGACGTACTTTCCTGTACCGATGGCTACGCAGGTCATAGGATCCTCAGCTGTCATCGTGTTGATTCCGGTACGCTCCTCCATAAGCTCTTCAAGACCGCGGAGAAGTGAACCGCCTCCTGTCAGGATGATACCTCTGTCTGCGACATCGGCAGCAAGCTCTGGAGGTGTCTTCTCAAGAACTGAGTGAACAGCCTCTACGATCTGGGCTGTAGGCTCACGAAGAGCCTCCTCTGTCTCCTCTGATGAGACCTCGATGGTCTTCGGAAGACCTGTAACGAGGTTTCTTCCGCGGACATTCATAGTCTCCGGAGTCGTAAGCGGATAGCAGGTTCCGATATTGATCTTCATGTCCTCTGCGGTTCTCTCACCGATCAGAAGATTATGCTTCTTTCTCATGTATCTGACAAGGGCCTCGTCGAAATTATCGCCGGCGACCTTGATAGAGGTGGATACTACTGATCCGCCAAGTGAGATAACAGCGATATCTGCTGTACCGCCTCCGATATCCACGATCATGTTACCGCATGGACGGCTGATATCGATTCCGGCGCCGATAGCTGCGGCAATAGGCTCCTCGATGATGAATACCTCACGCGCGCCTGCTGCATAGGCAGCATCCTCAACGGCACGCTTCTCGACCTCTGTAACTCCTGATGGAACACAGACTGAGATACGCGGCTTCCTGTAGCTTCTCTTTCCAAGCGCCTTCTGGATGAAGTACTTGATCATCTTCTCAGTGACTGTGTAATCCGAGATGACACCCTGTCTTAACGGGCGCACTGCGACAATATTACCCGGAGTACGGCCGAGCATAAGACGGGCCTCTTCTCCGATAGCTTTGATCTTGTTCGTGTCACGGTCGAATGCTACGACTGACGGTTCCTTTAAGACTACTCCTTTTCCCTTTAAATAAACCAGAATGCTGGCGGTTCCTAAATCTATTCCAATATCTGTTGCAGCCATGCTGTAGGGCTCCCTTCCTGTCTATTAAAAAAACGGAACGATCCGTTTTTATCTATTTCAGAACATACATAAAATATTATAGCGGAAAATTCCTCTTTTTCAAGTCTTAAAGAGTACAAATTTTTATTTATAAAGGCAGAAAAAACAGGCAGATTTTCAGAGATATTTCTTCAGGTACTGTCCTGTATAGCTCTTTTTTACCCGGCAGATTTCCTCCGGTGTTCCTTCCGCTATTACGGTGCCGCCGCCATCGCCGCCCTCAGGGCCTAAATCGATGATATAATCCGCCGTCTTTATGACATCGAGGTTGTGCTCTATCACTACTACTGTATTTCCGCTTTCGGAAAGCTGTCTCAGGATAAGCACGAGTTTCCTTACATCCTCAAAGTGGAGTCCGGTCGTAGGCTCGTCGAGTACATAGATAGTCTTTCCTGTGCCCCGCCTCGAAAGCTCTGTAGCGAGCTTGATCCTCTGCGCCTCACCGCCTGACAGCTCTGTCGACGGCTGCCCGAGCTTAATATACCCGAGGCCGACGTCCATAAGCGTCTTTATCTTTCTGTATATCGAAGGTACCGGCTCGAAAAACTTCACCGCTTCTTCGACAGTCATATCGAGCACGTCGTAAATGGACTTTCCCTTATACTTTACCTCGAGAGTCTCACGGTTGTATCTCTTTCCGTGGCAGACCTCGCATGGTACGTACACATCAGGGAGGAAGTGCATCTCGATCTTCTTGATGCCGTCGCCTCCGCAGGCCTCGCAGCGTCCGCCCTTGACATTGAAGGAGAATCTGCCCTTCGAATAGCCACGGGCCTTCGCGTCAGGAGTAGAGGCAAACAGGTCCCTTATCAGGTCGAAGACGCCGGTGTAGGTGGCAGGGTTGGACCTCGGGGTTCTGCCTATAGGAGACTGGTCGATATCGATTATTTTATCCAGCTGGTCGATGCCCTCTATCCCGTCACAGTCGCCCGGGATGGTTCTGGCCCTGTTCAGATCCCTCGCAAGAGTCTTGTAGAGGATTTCGTTTATCAGGGACGACTTTCCGGAACCCGAAACTCCGGTTACTACAGTCATTATCCCAAGCGGGATCTTTACATCGATGTTCTTGAGGTTGTGCTCTCGCGCGCCCTTAATCGTAATAAATCCAGTCGGCTTTCTTCTGACATCGGGAACAGGGATTTTTCTCTTTCCGGAGAGATACTGCCCTGTGAGGGAATCCGGGCAGGCCTCGACATCTTCGGGTGTGCCCGCGGCTACGACTTCTCCACCGTGCTCTCCGGCGCCGGGACCTATGTCTACAAGAAAATCAGCCGCTCTCATGGTATCCTCATCGTGCTCGACTACGATAAGCGTATTGCCCAGATCCCTGAGTCCTTTAAGCGATGCGAGGAGCTTGTCGTTGTCTCTCTGGTGAAGGCCGATAGAAGGCTCATCGAGGATATAGGCTACGCCTACCAGGCCTGAACCGATCTGAGTCGCGAGCCTGATTCTCTGAGTCTCGCCGCCTGAAAGTGATGCTGTCGCTCTCGAAAGCGAGAGGTAGTCGAGTCCCACATCATCGAGGAATTTTACTCTTGCCTTTATCTCACGAAGCACCAGTCTGCCGATCTGCATCTGCTGCTCTGAAAGCTTCATCTCATCGAGGAACCTGCGGAGATCCTTTATGGACATTGTAGTCATCTCGTAGATATTCTTGTCCGCGACAGTCACAGCCAGAGCCTCCGGCTTAAGCCTCTGTCCGTGGCAGGCAGGACATGGAGTGATCCGCATATACTCCTCGAACATCGCCTTCGCGGAATCCGAGCTTGTCTCGCGGTATCTGCGCTTTGTATTCTCTATCAGTCCCTCAAACTGCACATCATAGACGCCTGTGGACCAGCGCCCTGAATACGCTACCTTTACAACCCTGTCAGAGCCGTGCATGAACATATCCTTTATATCCGCAGGCAGATCCCTGTAAGGGGTATCCAGTGAAAATCCGTACTCCTTTGATAATGCCTCGAGAAGAGCATGTGAGTAGCTCTTCGGATCCTTTGAATTCTGCCAGCCGATGACCTGGACCGCGCCCTGGTTAAACGAGAGAGTATCATCGGGGATCATAAGCCTCTCGTCAAACTCTCTTTTAACACCGAGGCCGAAGCACTCAGGGCAGGCTCCGAACGGATTGTTGAAAGAAAACGTCCTCGGCTCTATCTCATCTATCGAGGTGCCGTCATAAGGACAGGAATAGCTCTCTGAAAAACGCATCGGCTCGCCGCCTATGACATCGATGATCACGAGACCGCCTGAAAGCTTTAAGGCGTTCTCGATCGAACCCGTAAGTCTCGCGTCTATTCCCTCTTTCATAGCGAGACGGTCGACTACTATCTCGATGTTGTGTTTCTGATTCTTGTTAAGCTTTATATCCTCATTCAGGTCATAGAGATCACCGTCTACAATGACTCTGACATAGCCGCTCTTCCTCGCCCTCTCAAAGAGCTTCTCCTGCGCGCCCTTTCTGCCTCTTACGACTGGAGAGAGCACCTGAAACCTGGTCTTCTCCGGAAGCTTTTTTATCTGGTCACACATCTGGTCTACGGTCTGTTTAAAAATAGGACGGCCGCACTTCGGGCAGTGAGGGATTCCGCATCTCGCGTAGAGAAGCCTCAGGTAATCGTAGATCTCGGTCACGGTTCCTACAGTAGACCTCGGGTTGTGATTGGTAGATTTCTGGTCAATGGAGATTGCAGGCGGAAGCCCCTCGATCTTATCGACATCCGGCTTTTCCATCTGCCCTAAGAACTGTCTCGCATAGCTCGAAAGAGACTCCATATATCTCCTCTGGCCCTCTGCAAAAATAGTATCGAACGCGAGAGAGCTCTTGCCCGAGCCTGAAAGTCCCGTGAAAACAGTAAAGGAATCACGGGGAATATCGAGGTCGATATTTTTAAGATTGTGGACCTTTGCCCCTCTTATTTTTATGTACTTTCTTGGTGTCAGTTCCTGAGCTGCTTCTTTCACTTGTATTTACCTCTTAATTCTGAAGCATATGTTCATCAATGCTATGATTGTCAGCCATTGATTTTTAAGTAAAATACACCTCACTTGAGCGTCAGGAATTTGTAAAGAAATCATTGGTGTTATCCTATAAAAAAGTGGAACAACTTATTTTTTGTATGTATCATAAAAATACATACTATAAAGATAAGACTTGTACTCGGCAGAATTATCTTCTATATCCTTTTTGTCTATTCCCCGAAGTATTGTAATGTAAGTGTCCAACAACTCACAGTTGTTGCTGCATATTTTTCCTGACGATTTATCATATAAAATACAAAGAGCAGGATGAAGCACAAATCTGTCCTGGAGATATTTATAGAATTTTTCACTGTTTTCATTTCTAACCAAGCTATAAATCTCTGCCTCAGACGAAAGCTTTTTCATCGCCCATTTTATAGTTTCCAATGTCATGAGATTTAGTATATCTGTCGAAACTATTTTGTAAATTTTAAATTCATTTTTTAATGATTCAAAAAGCTCTTCAGCACTTTTTTGAGGTGTTATCACTCTATTTTTATATATTTTTTTTAAATCTTTTATTAAAGAGGGCGATGTATCATCTATATTATTGTGTGATACGGAATCCATAATAATGTCCTCCATACAAACTTATATCATACCTTTACCCAACCGCCAATTTCGCCAAATTTTATCCAGTAATCTTCATTGTAAAAAAAACATTTTAGATTATTTGTTGACACATAAACTTTATCCTCTGAAGTCGGAATTATGCACGAACCAATTGTGCGTGTTCCTGTACTACTGGAAAGTCCATCGATAAAAAAACCTTTGCTATGATACATTGAATCTCCAGCAATATATAAATTATTCGCCTTGATTGCTTGTACTGCATTAGTGCCTTTCCATACTATATGTATGCTATATAGTTCTGGAACCCCAGCTGTATTACCACTCAATACGCAAGTTATTGTTGTAAATCCGCTGCGAAGCATACCGGCATAATTGCCACTATTATTTTTATTTAAAACGCCTTCAAATGTTACTGAAGGGCCTTCCATAGATAAGACTTCCGCATCAGAAATATTTTCATCACACGAAGCCGTATAGCTCATCTTCAAGGAAGCAAATGCATTCGTACTCCACAAAGACATCACAAAACAAACTGCAGCAACAAAGCCAATGAATTTTCGGATAATATTCATGAACTACCTCCTCATATTGCAATACATTACAAACATCGATTAGCAAAATTATATACATAGGAATTAAATGTATACAATAAAAAATTATATTATCTGAAATTTCGTCTCTTGTCAAGATTGACAGTTCCCTATTTCATGATAAGCTTTCGGATGATCATGAACCTGCTTTTGT
>JBJELA010000146.1:0-12253 GCA_051878915.1 Candidatus Weimeria sp. | reverse complement strand
AGGTAAGGCGCGCAAATGACATAGTAGATGTTATCGGTGAGTATGTCCCTCTTAAGAAAAGCGGCTCGAACTATTTCGGACTCTGTCCGTTTCACAGTGAAAAAAGTCCGTCCTTTTCAGTAAACCCTGACAGGCAGATGTACCACTGCTTCGGCTGCGGGGCGAGCGGCACTGTCTATCAGTTCTACGAGAATTACCTCCATATGTCCTTTCCAGAGGCTGTAAGGGCTCTGGCGGAGAGGGCAGGGATCACCTTGCGGGAGGGCGAGGAGTCACCGGAGCAGAAAAAGCGCAATGAGCGGAGAAACCAGCTCCTTGCGGTTCAGAAGGAAGCAGCGTACTATTATTATTATCTGCTTCATACAGACCATGGAAAGGCCTGCCTCGATTATTTTAAAAAGCGTGGACTTTCAGATGAGACCATGGTGAAGTTCGGGCTTGGTTATTCAGACGCTTTTTCAGATGATCTGTATCAGTATCTAAAGAAAAAGGGCTATAAGGACGATATATTAAAGGACAGCGGTCTCTTTACCTTTGACGAGAGGGGCATAAGGGACAAGTTCTTCAACAGGGCCATGTTTCCTATCATGAACCAGTACTCCAAAGTCATAGGCTTTGGAGGCAGAGTCATGGGAGATGGAAAGCCAAAGTACCTGAATTCGCCGGAGACATCTATTTTTGATAAGAGCCATACCCTTTACGGCCTTTTCCTCGCGAGGAGGTCGAGAAGAGGGTATTTTATCCTGTGTGAGGGTTATATGGATGTTATCGCTCTTCATCAGGGAGGCTTTGACTGCGCGGTCGCGTCCCTCGGGACCTCGCTTACGCCGGGCCAGGTGTCTGTTATCAGCACCTTCACAAAGGATGTATATCTCTCATACGACAGTGACGGGGCCGGTATTAAGGCAGCTCTCCGCGCGATACCGATGCTTAGGAACGCCGGCATAATGCCGAGGATTATTCATATGGATCCTTACAAGGATCCTGATGAGTTCATAAAGGCAATAGGCTCTGATGAGTATCAGAAGAGGATTGACAAGGCAGAGAACTTTTTTATTTTTCAGATAAGACAGCTTCAGAAGGAATACGATATGGCTGATCCGGGAAAGCGAACTCAGTTCCAGCGCAGGACTGCTGAAATGCTCTTAGGCTTTAAGGAACCTCTCGAGAGAGATAACTACACTGAATCGGTATGCAGTGAGTTTAATATCCCTGTAGAAGCCATGAAGGGACTGATCAGGGGTGTTGCCGCGCAGCAGCTTGCGAATGCTTCAAGGAGCAGGAGGACTGCGCAGGCAGGCGGGAAGGAGGGCCTTATGAGGGGCCGGAAGGATGGAAGGACTTCTGTGGACAAGAACGAAAGCCTTCTGCTTTCCTGGGTTTCGTACAGGCCTGACCTGTTCTCTGTTGTTTTTAAGTATATAAAGCCGCCTGATTTTGAAGAGGGGATCTTAAGAGGCTGTGCTTTTGCGATGTACGACCAGATGGAAAAAAGCGGGATCATTAATCCCGCTGGTATTATAGATTCTTTTGATGATGTAGATGATCAGAACGTGGCATCAAGGATTTTCCACGAATATGTGGGAGACCTTCAGGAGACTCCGAAGAATGAAAGAGGCAGAGCCTTTATCCAGACTCTATGCAGGGTTGTGGCAAAGGTCTACGATGAGCGGATGAATTCTCTTGAAGAATCAGATGTGAAGCATTTTGAGCTGATACGTGAGAAAAATGAATCACTTTCGGAGATATCGAAGCTTAATATCCCGAACGCTTAAGGAGGATTTTTATGGCTGAAAAAAAGCAGACAAAGACCACTGCAAAGAAAACGACAGCGAAGAAACCTGCTGCCGCAAAGAAGTCTACTGCTGCCGCAAAGAAGTCTACGACTGCCGCAAAGAAATCTACTGCTTCCGGCACAAAGAAGGCTTCTTCAACAAAGAAAAAAGGTGCTCAGGCTGAGACTTCAGGAGCAGATAAGGAAGCTCTTTTCACAAAGAAGCTCCAGGATCTCCTTGAACTGGCCAAGCAAAAGAAAAATGTACTTGAGATAAACGAGATCAGGGATTTTTTCAAGGATCTGAACTTAAACGACAAGCAGTTCGATAAGATTCTCGATTTCCTTGAGAACAACGGCATCGAGGTGCTGCGTACTGACGACAGTGTTGAGCTCGATGATATGCCTGAGTCTGATGATTTCGTGCCTTCAGAGGAGGACGAAGTCGACATCGAGAACATCGACCTTTCTGTTCCGGATGGCGTTTCGCTTGAGGATCCGGTCCGCATGTACTTAAAGGAGATCGGAAAGGTACCTCTTCTTTCTGCCGATGAGGAGACAGCTCTCGCAAAGCAGATGGAGACAGGCACGCCGGCTGAGAAGACGGCGGCAAAGAAAAAGCTTGCCGAGGCAAACCTTCGTCTCGTCGTATCCATCGCGAAGAGATATGTCGGAAGAGGAATGCTCTTCCTTGACCTGATCCAGGAGGGAAACCTCGGACTCATAAAGGCTGTTGAGAAGTTCGACTACAAGAAGGGCTATAAGTTTTCCACCTATGCTACATGGTGGATCCGTCAGGCCATAACCCGTGCCATAGCTGATCAGGCGCGTACTATCCGTATCCCTGTTCATATGGTTGAGACCATCAACAAGCTTATCCGTGTATCACGTCAGCTGCTCCAGGAGCTCGGCCGTGAGCCGACACCTGAGGAGATCGCGGAGGAAATGGATATGCCTGTAGACAGAGTCCGCGAGATCTTAAAGATCAGCCAGGAGCCTGTATCCCTTGAGACTCCTATCGGTGAGGAGGAGGACTCACACTTAGGTGATTTCATCCAGGATGACAATGTCCCTGTACCTGCTGACGCGGCTACTTTTACACTGTTAAAGGAGCAGCTCAACGACGTGCTTGATACTCTTACACCTCGTGAGAAGAAGGTCCTCATTCTCCGTTTCGGACTTGAAGACGGAAGAGGCAGAACTCTTGAGGAGGTAGGAAAGGAGTTCAATGTCACCCGTGAGCGTATAAGGCAGATCGAGGCCAAGGCCTTAAGGAAGCTCCGTCATCCAAGCAGGAGCAAAAAGCTCAAGGATTATCTCGAGTGATGAACGTGAATTTATCAAAGCGGCTTAAGGCCGCCTACGATATGGTAAGTGAGGGAAGCGTGGTCGCAGATATAGGCTGCGATCACGCTTTTTTGTCGATTGCGCTCGTTTCAACAGGACGAGCGTCACAAGCCTTTGCCTGTGATGTAAACAGGGGGCCTCTCGAAAAGGCCGGAAAAAATATCGAGGCCGCGGGACTTTCTGAAAAAATACACACTGTACTCTCGGACGGACTGCTTTCCCTTGATGAACCGGTAGATTCGATAGTGATCTGCGGCATGGGCGGTTCGCTTATCATATCGATTTTAAGCAGCAGTCTTGAAAAAATAAAAGCCGCCAGGGAGCTTATCCTGTCTCCGCAGTCTGATATAGCGAAGGTGCGGATCTGGCTTAAGGACCATAATTTTTCACTGATAAAAGAAAAAGCGGTCACTGACGCCGGAAAATACTACTGTGTGATGAAGGTTGTGCCCTCGGGCAGCCCGTCCGGCTGGGCAGCGCCCGGTATTCCGGAGGAAGCGTTTTACTATGTGATGAAGTACGGGCCATACCTGATCGCTCATCTGGACAGTGTGTTTAAGGAGAATCTCCTTAAAAAAGAAAAAGAGATAAGAAGGATATTACAGCAGCTCGATAAAACCAATCCAAGGTATAAAGAGCTTGACGAAGAATTAAAATGGGTTATTATTTTTATGAGGGATAAATAATAGCCTCAGGAGGTAGAAAAATAAATGGAGTTCTGTTCGATAAAAATCGATGGTGTTGATGAACCTATGGAAGTTCCATATGGTCAGACACTGATTGACATTTCAAAGAAGGCATTCGGGGACAAGAGCGATGATATGATGCTTGCCGTCTACAATGGCAAGCTCTCGGAGCTTACTTCCCAGGTAAAGGCTGACGGAGAAGTCAGATTCCTCACTATCCAGAGTAAGGATGGAGAGAGGGCATACAGGAGAAGTACAGTGTTTCTGATGCACAAGGCGCTGCACGATATTTTTCCTGGAGAAAAGCCGACTGTTTTCGTACAGTTTTCACTCGGAGAGGGTTATTACTGTACCCTGGGACAGGGTAAGAAGGTCACGAAGAAGCTTCTCTCAGACCTTAAAAAGAGGATGAAGCAGTTATCGGAGCTTGACCTGCCTGTTTCAAAGAATATCTACCCTACCGCAGAGGCCAGGGAGCTTTTTGCGGAGGCAGGCATGCCTGATAAGGAGAAGCTCCTTCATTACAGATCGAATTCGAGCACCAATGTCTACGAGATAGATGGAGTTTTAGACTATTTCTACGGCTATATGGTGCCGTCTACGAGATACATAAAGAAGTTTGACCTGGTCCCGTTTGATGAGGGATTTGTGCTGCAGTTCCCTGGCAAGGATGGCTCTGTAGCGGAGTTTGATCCGCCAAAGAAGCTCTTCTCGGTGCTTAAGAGGACGAGACAGTGGGCCAACGCGATGGATATCGATACCGTCGGAGCCTTAAATGACGCCATCTCTGCAGGGAGGACCAAGGAGATAGTCCTGATGCAGGAGGCCTTTATGGAGGAGAGGATCGGCGCGCTCGCCCAGGAGATAGCCTCCGATAAGAGCCGGAAGTTCATCATGATAGCGGGACCTTCCTCCTCTGGAAAGACTACCTTTTCAAAGAGGCTTTCCATACAGCTTCGCGCCAGAGGGCTTACGCCTCACGCGGTCTCTCTCGATAACTTCTACTTAGACCGTGACCAGATGCCGCTCGACGAGAACGGACAGAAGGATTTTGAGGCTCTTGAGGGCCTCGATATAGAGCTTTTCAATGATGATATGACAAAGCTCTTAAATGGCGAGAAGGTCGTGCTTCCGATCTTTGACTTTACCGCCGGAAAGCGTTCCGCTGAGGGCATACCGATGCAGCTTAAGAAAAATGACGTCCTTGTTCTTGAGGGAATCCACGGGCTTAACGATGCCCTGAGCTATACTCTTCCAAAGGAGTCAAAGTTCAAGATCTACATCTCAGCCCTGACTCAGCTGTCAATCGATGAGCACAACCCGCTCTCCACCACAGACGGACGTCTTATCAGGCGTATCGTACGTGACGCAAGGACACGCGGCACCTCCGCTGAAGAGACAATAGCCATGTGGGATTCTGTTCACCGCGGTGAGAAAAAGAACATCTTCCCGTTCCAGGAGTCAGCTGACGCGATGTTTAACTCGGCGCTCATCTATGAGATGGCAGTGCTCAAGGTCTACGCTCAGCCGCAGCTCTACGCGATAAAGGATGACAGTCCGCAGTATTCAGAGGCCAAGAGGCTGTTAAAGCTTCTCGACTATTTCCTGCCTATGCCGACTGATGATATAGCAAATACCTCGCTTATCCGCGAATTCATAGGAGGCAGTTGCTTTAAAGCCTGATTTGTAGTAAAATGTGAATAGTAACAGTAAAATACAATCTCCGAGGCAGATTACGTGGCCGCTGGCACATATAGCCGAAAGGCTGTGCGGGAGGAAAGTCCGGGCTTCACAGGGCAGGATGCCGGTTAACGGCCGGCGGAGGTAACTCCAGGGACAGTGCAACAGAGATATACCGCCTGTCATTTGGCAGGTAAGGGTGGAAAGGCGGTGTAAGAGACCACCGTTTCTGTGGTAACACAGGAAGCCATGTAAACCCCATCCGAAGCAAGACCGCAAAGGGACATAAGGCTGCCCGTCTGTTCCAGGTAGGTCGCTTGAGGCCTGTGGCAACACAGGTCCTGGATAGATGGCCATGCAACGACATAACCCGGCTTATCGATCTACCTCTTCTTTGGTAATATTATACAAAAATGAACGCTTATTTTTGTGCAAAATTCCCCGATGACAAATCGGGGATTTTTTGTTATCATAATGGAAACGCAATGATACATTTTTAGTTTCCCGTTTCCAGAAAACAGGAAATAGTTTACAGGAGGACATATGCTTAGAGATGAAATTCTTGAAGCCACGATGACAGTTTACAGGAAAAAAGGAATTAAGTTCACAATGGACGACCTGGCAAAGGAGATGTCACGTAGCAAGAAAACCATTTATACAGTTTTTCGGGACAAGAAGCATTTATTTTTAGAGGAGGTCGATTATTTTTTCGATAAGATAAAGACCAGAGAGAATGAGGTATTAAGTGATGAGAGCCTTTCTACCAAAGAAAAGCTGAGAAAAGTGATGTCGGTCATGCCGGAGCATTTCTCAGGCGTTGATTTTCCGTCTATCTATACATTCAAGGACAAGTATCCTGCGGTTTATAAGCGGATCGGAGAGAGACTTGAGTCAGGCTGGGAGTCTACCTTTGCTCTGATGGATAAGGGAGTAGAGGAGGGCACCCTTAAAAAAGTAGATAAGGAGCTTTTCAGGATTATCTATAACGCTGCTGTTGAGAAGTTTCTGTTTACTACAGAACTCACAGAGCACAATATCCACTACACCGACGCGTTAAAGGGTGTTACGGATATGCTTATAGACGGGATTTCGATTTAAGGAGATATAAAAGGATGGATGAGATTTTTGGAAATTCTCTCACGGCTTCAGAGGCCGCAAAGTCACTAAAGGCCGCAAAGAAGTACAGAAAGAGCTGCCCTGATGACGCGGATGTGGATTACAGGATACGCATCAGGAAAAACAGGTCGCTATACGACAGGCTCGGGATCATGGACATAAGGCTTGAGGGTGAGAACGAAGCGGAGTTTGACAGGAAGGGCGGCGTCATAGTTTCAAATATCCGTATGGGATTCGGCCATTACCGCATCTCAATGGCTATGGCAAGCGCAGCCAGGGCTCTTGGGTACACGCCTTACTGGCTTGACCTGAATTCATTCCCGAAGACAGCGGCCACGAAGATCATTACGAAGCAGAACAACCTGTATTCACTGGGCTCACGCCTTTCAAAGAACCCGGCCTTTAACAAGCTTGTCTGGGAGCCTGTGAATTACACCGGCTTTAAAAAATTAACGTACAACGCCTCAGACCTTGAGACTTCAAAGCTGATGGCGCCGGTCTATCAGAATATCCCAAAGGATATACCTGTTATCGCTACTCACGCCTGGCCGGCACAGTCAGCGCTGGACGGCGGCATGAAGCGTGTAATTGAGGCTATCCCGGATAACTGGCCGATGGCGCTGCACCTCGCTGAGGGAGCCATTCATACCGTACAGACTCACAACTCATACTTGGGATACAGAGTCTTAAACGGTTTCTATGGTAAAAAGGTCCTGAATCCTATTCCGGGAGATCAGATCTTCTACACCGGGCACTATATCGACGATGAGCTCGTAAGGAATATCGAAGACGACTGCAGGAGAAGAATGGACCGCTTAAATGGCAGAAAGCCTGTAAGGTTCCTTCTTACGATAGGCGGCGCCGGAGCACAGGCGTATATTTTTGAAGCAATCATAAAGTACCTGATGCCTGCTGTAAAGAGTGGCAGAGCGTCAGTCATGGTAAATGTCGGTGATTACAGAAATGTCTGGGATGAGCTCATTACAAAAATCAACGGCTTAAAGGATGTCTCGACTGAGCATTTCGAGAACTTCAGCGAGGCAGCAGGCTTTGCCGATGACGCCCTGGACGGCGAGATGACAGGAGTTCACGCCTTTTACCACAAGAACATCTTTGAGGCTGTTTATATCACAAACCTTCTTATGAGAGCCTGCGACTGTCTTGTCACAAAGCCGTCGGAGCTCGCGTTTTACCCTGTTCCGAAGCTTTTCATAAGACGTGTCGGAAAGCATGAGATGTGGGGAGCGATCCACTCCGCCGAGCTTGGCGACGGTACCTATGAGATAAGGGAAATCCCACAGGTGCTTCAGATGACAGGTCTTATGATAAAGGATCCGTCGATAATCGGAGGTATGTGTGATTCAATAGTAAGGAACAAATCCATCGGGATCTACGACGGAGCTTACAACTGTGTAAAGCTTGCCATGAAAAAGTAATAACCGGAGGTTATAAAATGTCAGAGGAAAAAACAAAAGAATTAAAGCCGATAACAAAGAAAATCATATGGCTCTTTGCCATAGGCCAGTTAGGCTGGTCACTTATGAGCGCGCTGCTTACAAACTTCATCGAGGCCTTCTACCAGCCTGATGATGTCTCTGTATCAGAGGGAATGCTCTATTTCATCCCTCAGGGACGTGTTATTTTTGGCGTATTTACAGTAATCGGCGGAATCTACGCGGTCGGCCGTATATTTGACGCGATAACAGATCCGTGGATCGGAAACCTTTCAGACAAGAGCAAGAATCCAAACGGACGCCGTATTCCGTTTATGAAGAGAGCGGCTATACCTCTTGCGCTTATCACGATAATGGTCTACATCTGCCCGACAGCTGGTAACCCGGTATATAAGAATCTTGGAACGAACGGGATCATCAATTCCATCTGGGTGCTTATCATGATGCTCCTTTTCTATTTTTTCATGACAGTTTACTGTACGCCGTACAACGCCCTTATTGCTGAGCTCTCAAGAGATGAGAAGACTCTTGCGGATATTTCGACAGCTATTTCGTTTACGTTTATCTTCGGTTCTGCCTTAGGCTATGTCGCGCCGACGATCTGGAGCGCCATAACACCTGCAGTGGGAAGCAGAGTCTGGGCGATGAGGATCGTATTTATCGTACTTGCTGTAATTGCCTGCATCTGCTGCTTAGTTCCGGCGCTTACTATAAAGGAGCCTGATTATGTAGACGCAAAGCCATCAGAGGGCAATGCTTTTTCTTCCCTTGCAAAATGCTTCTCAAACGGAGCCTTCCGTGTATTTGTAGGAAGTGATATCTGCTACTGGGTAGGAATCACGATGTTCCAGACAGGACTTCTTCACTATGTAACAGTGCTTATGAAGCTCCCTGAGGCTTATTCGACTATCCTCTATATAGCCATGACTCTGATGTCAGTAGTCTGCTATGTACCTGTAAACAGGCTTATGCAGCGCTTCCCGAAGAAGAAGCTTGTCATGACTGCCTTCCTTGGAATGTGCCTAGTCTTCCTTATCACAGGTCTCTCAGGAATGTTCGGAGTTCCGGGGATCGTAAGCGGCGTCTTAGTCGTTATCTGTGCTGCCATGCCTATGGCTATCCTTGGCATCATCCCGCAGACAATAGTTGCGGATATAGCAAAGTCAGACGCTGTTACCACTGGAGAAAATCATGACGGAATGTTCTTTGCAGCCCGTACTTTTTCAATGAAGCTTGGACAGTCACTTTCCATACTTCTTTTCACCTCGCTCGGAACCATAGGAGTCGCTACAGGACGTGGATACCGTATCGCAGCGTTTGTCGCTGTTTTCTTCTGCCTTGCAGGAACAGTCATCCTTCACTTCTATAACGAGAAGAAGGTTCAGGATATTCTCAAAGGAGCAAAGTTCAAATGATAAGAGAATATAAAGGCGAAAGAACCGCCTATGTCCTCGATACTCCGAACACGACGCTTGTTTTTCTCACGCTTCCTTCGGGGCAGGTCGAGACGGCCTACTACGGTAAATCCATAAAGATCGAGTCAGCGGATGAGGCTCTTTGTCTCTCTGAGAAAAATGAGTTCCCTGTCGGAAATTCCATCGAATACAGCCCTGAGTACAATAAGTATTCTCTTGAGGATATGCGTCTTCTCGTGGGTGAGTATGGCAAGGGTGATATCCGTGAGCCGTTTGTGGAGGCGGTATCAGCGGATGGCAGCACAACTCTTGACTTCGTGCTGACTGATGCTGTCATAACCGATGGGAAAAATAAAATCGACGGCCTTCCGTCCTCACATGAAAGGTCAGAGGACGAGAAGGCACAGACGATAACCTTTACTTTTACTGACAACAATAACGGATATCTGCTGAAGATCTTCTACTCTGTATATCCGGATTCAGATGTCATAGCAAGAAGTGCTGAGTTTATTAACTCTTCTGAGTCAGAGGTAAGGCTTACGCGGCTTCTTTCTGGACAGCTCGATGTCTTCGGAAGCGGATACAAGGTCACGACCTTTACAGGCGCATGGATTCGTGAGATGAACAGGAACGATACTATAGTAAGTGCCGGGAATTTCTCGGTATCATCCGTAGCTGGTTCCTCCTCAAGCAGAGCAAATCCCCTGATGATCATTGCTGATCCTGACTGCAGCGATGAACATGGCCGCTGCATAGCTTCGAACCTTATCTACAGTGGAAACCACTATGAGAGTGTATCAGTAAATACCTATGGAAAGACCAGAATCCTTACAGGAATAAATCCTGTGGATTTCGATTTCAGGCTCGCGCCGGGAGAGAGCTTTGCGGCTCCTGAGTCAGTGATTGCTTTTTCTGACGGAGGCTATTCAAAGCTTGGCATCATAATGGCTGACTTCGTAAGAGAGCATATAACAACCGGTGAGTGGGCAAAAAAGGACAGACCGATAGTCCTTAACTCCTGGGAAGCCTCGTATTTTGATATCGATGAGAAAAAGCTCGTTTCCTTCGCGAGGAAGGGCAGGGAGCTTGGAGCTGAGCTCTTCGTGATGGACGACGGCTGGTTTGGCGAGAGAGATGATGACCACCGCTCACTTGGCGACTGGAGGGTAAACGTAAAGAAGCTGCCTCACGGCCTTAAAGGCCTTGCCGATAAGATTCACGAGGCGGGGCTGATGTTCGGCATCTGGGTGGAGCCTGAGATGGTAAATACCGATTCAGACCTCTACCGTGCTCATCCGGACTGGGCTGTTGCCATACCTGGGAAGGCACATTCTGAAGGAAGGCATCAGAGGCTTCTCGATTTTTCCAATCCGGAGGTAGTGGAATACATGACTGAGGCGATGACTGAGGTTCTGTCATCAGCGCAGATCAACTACGTGAAGTGGGATTACAACAGGATTTTTTCTGATGTGTATTCGCCGTACTTAAAAGAAAGAAGCTGCGGGGAGCTTTTCCATCGCTATATCCTGGGACTCTACAGGCTGATGGGCGCCCTGGTTGAAAAATTCCCGCATATCCTCTTTGAGGGATGCGCGTCAGGCGGAAACAGATTTGACCTGGGGATCCTGTGCTATTTCCCGCAGATCTGGGCTTCTGATAATTCGGACGCGATTTCGAGGCTTACCATACAGCAGGGTCTTTCCTACGGATATCCACTCTCAGCGGCTACTGGTCATGTGAGTGCCTGCCCGAATCACCAGACTCTCCGCAGGACTCCTCTGAATACGAGGTTTAATGTAGCTGCTTTTACAAGCTACGGAATGGAGGTAAATCCCAAGGACCTTTCAAACGAAGAGTTTAAGGAGCTTTCTTCATACAATGAGCTTTACAAAAGGCTTCGTCATACGATGCAGACCGGGGATTTCTACCGTGTAAGCGATGAAGAAAATACTGTAAAGTGGGTTACTGTATCGAAGGATAAGTCACAGGCCGTGGGTATGGTGCTTATGAAGGAGGTAAAGCCCGGGCTTAAGTATGAGAACCTGAAGTTCAGGGGACTTGATCCTGACAGGAAATATCATGTATATAATCTGCCGATTAATCTCGATGTAAGGACCTTTGGAAGCATGATAAATACAATGGCTCCTGTGCATGTAAAGCCTGGCTCGCTTACGGAGAGCGCGGTAGCTAAGATTGTAAAGCTGAAGAGCGAGGTATTGGATGAGTGCGTCTATGGCTCTGTGCTGATGAACGCAGGAATAAACCTTCCGGCAGGATTTTCAGGTACAGGATATAATGATAAAACAAGAGTCATGACGGATTTTTCGTCGAGACTGTATATAGCTGAAGAAATTTAATGAAATGAGGTCACAGAAAATTCACAGTATTTTTTGCGGCCTCATGTTATAATATTTAAAGGTTTTCCCAGACCGCTGCCTCCGGACAGGAGGCATATGAATTACGAAGTTTTTAAGTCAAATCTTATTGATGCTATTGAGACCAGACTGGGCGCAAAGGTGCTGTCTGGCCAGGATGACGCCAGCTGTCATGATTTTGACGGCTTATCTGTTAACGCCTGTGTCATCTCTATTCCGGGCAGGGATCTTTTACCTGTCATTTACCCTGAGTTATATTTTGATAAGTACATGAAGGGCTCTTCTTTTGAGGAGATCGTAGAGAATGTTCTCGATGTTATCCGCTATACAAAGGTGGATACGTTTAATTCTTATGAGATAAGCGATTACTTTAAAGCGAAAAAGCATATCGTTCCGCGGCTTGTGC
>JBJELA010000145.1:0-12273 GCA_051878915.1 Candidatus Weimeria sp. | reverse complement strand
TGGACCCATTTGATGAGGTGGTTGAATTTCCATCCTCTGCCTTGTCCTCTCCTGACTTGACTGCAAACTTTGCCGTATAGGCGTATCCCAGATTATCATAGAAAGTAAGACTCATCACATGGCCTGAAGTAGATGTTACGTTAGTATCATTAGAATCAATGATTCCTGAAGCATAGGCCTCTGTTGTCGCCTCCGGATCAGAGGTCTGATTATCAGCATCCATTACTCTTAAAGCAGATACAGTATCTCTCTTTATAGCTCCGGTAGTCGGATCCACCTGCCAGCCCTGTACCAGATAACCTGTAGATGTCATGGCGAGGTTTCCGTTTCCATCTACATAGAATGAACCTGCGCGTGTAAAGAGGTTCTGGCTTCCGTCATTTACTATGAAAAAATTAGTGGACTGAGCGTCTACAAGGCGCAGATCAAGTCCGTCTCCGGTAGCCTCAGATGAACCCTGCGTCGTAATAGAGATCTTATTTGCTGCGGTGGTAACACCGAGACCTATCTGTCTGGCATTTACACCACCCTTTGTAGAAGTACCGCCACTTGCATTTGACATGGTCTGATACATCACATCCTGGAAAGTAGTTGATGTAGACTTGAATGCTGTGGTGTTTACGTTTGCGATATTATTACCGATGACATCCATCTTCTGCTGATGGGTCTTCAGTCCGGCTACGCCGGAAAAAAGTGAACGCATCATAAGGCGTTACCTCCTAAATCCTGTAACTAACTGTATTTCCATTATCCTGCATTATCGAAGCCTCAAGAGCCTCGTCAGAACTCAAGTCATCTGATAAAGCTCCGTTCCTTAAATCAATCGTAGAACGGCTTCTGTTTTCTCGTGAAGAAGCATCCCCTTCATTGGTTCCGCTCGAAGTCCCGCTATTCGGATTATTTCCGAACTGATTGGACATGTTTTTCTCGAGATTTTCATCAAATGCATGCGGCTCTACAGAAATCGTAACTTCGTTTACTCTTATTCCCTGCCTGTTCAGATTCTCTGTCAGATCAGCGAGACTGTTCTCAAGCGCGTGCTTTACAGCTTCATTCTGAGCATACAGATGAGCAGTTACGTCTCCGCTCTTCTCTGTAACCTGAAGAAAAATCTTTCCAAGGCTCTGCGGGTGCAGCTCCATCTCAAGGCTTGAAACTCTTGAAGAAAGCGTCTGCCTTGCCTTGTCGACTATCTGAGAGATCAGATCATCTGTATTAATGTCTGTGTACTTCTGGATGGTCGAGATAAAATCCGAAGCCTCAGTCTCGCCTGTTGCCTGGGCATTGCCCGCTGTCAGCGCGTTGACATTCACCTGGTCAGCTGTCGATTTCTGCTCCCCACTGTTTCCCGTCAGATCAGATGAACCGTCTGAGGTTTCCGAATCAGTGGAAGCTGTCTGCTGAGCGGTATTTGTAATAGTGCCATTCACTGTCTGATCTGATGAGGTATCAGTCGTCTGTGTCTGCTGAACAGCATCAGTATCTGATACAGCCTCTGTCGAAACAGTAACAGTCGTTTCCTCTGTCGTAACACTTACTACAGTAACCTCTGTCTCTGACGCTGTCTCATCTGTCTGCTGCCCGGTTACGAGATCAGACAGATTCTCTGCCTCTTCATCTGTAACTGGAGTAAGCTGACTCATCAGGTCATCGTCAACACCTGAAAAAATATCCTGCAGGTCATCAAGCAGTGACATAAAATTATCAGATGTAAGCAGACTTCCTGAATCTGAGCCGGTCAGCTGCGTATAAAGTTCTGCTGTATTTGAAGGGATACTAAGATCTGCGAAGCTTAAGCCAAGCTTGTCCATCGCATCCGTGATGTCATCCTTGCTTACGCCTAAGTCCTTTGAAATGGTATTCAGGATATCCGAGATGAGGTCATTCGCGGCCTCAGATCTCTCCACCTTGTCATCCTCCGTTTCCGGTCCAGCTGCTTTGGTGTTCTTATCCTCTACCTTCGTATCCTTGTCATCAACAGCTTCTGCTGATGAAGTCTTGTCATCAGTCTTCTCTGATGTAGTCTTGTCTGCGGTCTTGTTATCGTCCGCAGCCTTGTCAGAAGCATCTGTCTTTGCAGTATCCTTCTGGACTGTCTTCTGTCCGTCTGTCTTTGTGGCTGTCGTAGTTTTCGCGGTATCAATAACCTTTGAGTAGGAAGAATTCTTTACTGAAGAGTAAACAGATACTTCCTTTGTCTCTGCAGAAGAAGCGGCTGACTTATCCGCCGTCTCTGTTCTGTTGTCTACCGCGTCTGAAGACGAATCGTAGGACTTCCCTGCTCCTGTCGATATGTCGCTTAATGAAACTGTGTTCATCACCGACATGAAATCGTAATTATTCGGGGCATTAGCCTTCGTATTCCGCGCTTTCTTTACGACCTGGCCATTCTGCACAGAGGACATGATTCCCTCTGTCTTCATAAGCCTTCCTTTCTGAAAGATCGTTGTGATATTAATATGTTCCATTTATTGTATCGGCAGGGAATTAATATTTTAATCCCCTGTCATTGTTTTTTATAAAATACAATCTTTTATTTTTTCAACTGCTCCCTGACCTGATCAAGGATCTTCCGGGCCATCCCCTCTTTTGAAAGTATTTCTTTTGGAACGAGGATCAGCATCTTAGTATATTTCTGAAGCTCTGCAGCATAATACTCAGCCGGGATCGCGGCTGAAGGGTTTCCTCCATCCATCTGCTCGAAAATAAATATCACGTCAGGCGAAAGCTTTGCCAGATCCACGTCAGCGAAGTAAGAGCTGTTAATCTCATCCGGCAGGCTTTCGTTTTCATAGTGGTATTTTCCGAGTGTACCGTCTGTGTTTTTATCGTAGTACGGTATCGGAAGAACCACCGGTGAAAAGTCATCGTCCTTATCAACAGTCCTCCACAATGGCTCGATCAAATGCCAGTCCGCCGCCTTATAAAAAATAAACGCGGCCTTTTTTCTTCTCTCCTCTTCTTCCCTGAGAAACGCGCTGATGACTGAATCAAACGGCTCATAAAGCCCAAGACAGCTTTTAATTTCTGCTGCTCTGGCTGAGGATGAGGCCTGTTCAGACGCTTTCAGAAACGCTGACGCGAAGACTGCCTGCGGCGGAAGCATCGATAATGAGGCATCCTCCTCAAACTGCTCAGATGTATAGATATGGCTGTAAAAGGAAACGCAGTCATTACAGTAGTCGAGAAGCATATCAGGCGCTTTTTTTTCAACGCTGTGATCAATTACCTCCTTTTCCATGAGCTTAAGTCTGAAGAATACAAATCTCGGGTCATCATCTGATGAAAAACGTGTCATCAGATCTCTTACTGCCTTAGTCTGTTCATCGTTATGTCTGTCAAAATATTCATTTACTACACGATACCATTTTTTAAACGGGATCTGCTTAAATACACCTGCTATATCAAGGGATTTCTCTTCTGCAATCTTCCAGACCTTCGAATCGAGGTTGAAGAAGTCATTTGTCATAATGATCAGCGCAGAGAATCTGTCGGCGAGCAGATTTTTATTTTCTCCGTACTCTGCCTCATATAAAAGCCTTAAATAATCGAGGTAATAGTTCCGGCCATTTCTGGTCTGACCAAATATCCTGATCAGTCTTTCTGTTCTTTCACCATTGTCTTCTAATTCTTTAGCTCTCGCGGTTACCTCAGCTGCGAGTCCGTCATACGACAGAAGCTCCTCAGCAATATTTATGAAGCGTTCATCATAATCCAGTTCAGCGAAGGCATCAACAGCTTTCCCCCAGACCATCTCATACTGGCTCCCATCGTTTTTTAAAGGACGCAGATAGTAAAAATATCTGAAGAGATCGTCTGTCTCCTTTTCCTCTATCCCGGATGAGATAACAATTCCTATCAGAAGAATCAGGTTACGCGTAGAAAAAACGTACTTCGTTGTAAGGCTTCCGACTGCATTAAGCCGTTCAGACAGATCCTCATAATCCTTCCATTTTTCATATATGTCCAGATACTTATGTCCATAGTTGATCGCGTGAGAAAGGTCCTTCTTCTGAAAGTAAGCAATTACTGCCATAAAGTACAGGTTTGCCATGCATATCTCATTGTTTCTCCGGTCTTTCCTGAAGATATTGAAGTTCTCAATAGTCTTGTCATAATCAAATAGATCATTTGAGGCTACCAGCTCTCCGTAGTAGAAATCGGCTCTCGTCCTGTTTATCTCCGGATCATCAAAGCCATCAAGCTGCTTTATTACTTTTTCGCAGAAATCAGATAATCTCGAAGCGTCTTCCGCTGCTATGTATTCCTGGACTAATTGAGAATACCAGTGGAGATTATTCGGATCATCCTTTATCATCTGAATCAGAGGCTTGATATTTCTTCTGGCCTTCTCCAGATGCTCCCTTTTGTCCTTATAAACATAGCCATAATGATGCTCAAAGCTGCGGATCATCGCGCATTCGCCTATCAGCGGATACAGATATTCATGGATACGGCCAATGAAATGGGTGTCATCCATAATCTGTGCCATTCGGCCAGCCCAGAAATCATCATAATTCCTGCCATCTGAATCGAGATAGTTTCTGACTATATACGCAGCCTGTTTATAATTCTTATACTTTCCGGATGTAAAGAAAGAAACGATCTCATCAGTATTTTCAAACCACTCATCATCATCCACATACATGAACCATTCGCCGCGGCACTCCTTAAGTCCGGCATTCCTGGCCTTTGCAAAGTCATCGCACCACTTGAACGGAACAACCTTATCCGCGTATGAGCTGATGAGACGTTTCATCTCTTCATCACAGCCAGTGTCAACTATGACAAGCTCACTGCTGATGCGGTTCTTAATAGTCATCAGCCCATCAAGGCATTTTTTAGTCTCTTCTTTATGAGCGCCATTGCACAGCATCGAGATAGAAAGAACAGGACGTGCCTTATCATATCTCTTTGAAAGTGAAACAAAATCTGATGCTTTTTCCATGATAAAAATTTCCCTTATAAAAACAAAGGCCCGCTGATGGCGGGCCAGATAATCTTAATTGCCTGATGAAGAAGTGGATGGAGCTGATACTGTAGAACCAGAGTTTGCCGGAGTTGAAGATGTCGGCTCCATCAGCTTCGTCACTGCTGCCGCGGTATCAGGATCCATTTGTCCAAGGATCGCGCCTCGATCGTCTTTTTTCATAGTCCAGAGGATCTTTCCGACGAGCTTCAGATTATTCGTCATGGTATCAAAGATTGCAGCTGCTTCCTTCGGCTTCATTGCGGAATAAGCTGCCGCGTAATCCTCCAGCTTTGAATCAGTCTGAAGGTCAGAGATAACCTGCTTATATAGCTTCTCTGCAGTCTCAGGCTCTATTTCCTCATAGTATGTCTTGTAATTTTCTATATCAGGAGCATTGTCCGCGTAAACCACCTGCTCGTAAAAGTCAGCCTTCTCCTTCTCGAATTTCTTTTCATTATCCTGATATTTCTTCAGCTGTTTTTTAAGCTGCGCCAGATCAGCCGAATCATTTTCTGCGGCGGCAAGCTGTTTCTTCTGCTTTGCCACCTGCTTCTCGAGCTCCTTTACCCGGGCCACAGCCTCCTGCATCGAAGAGAAAGCATAAGGATCATTTTCTGCAGATGTAGCGTCAGCTGACGCGCTATCAGGAAGGATATTCTTCACGACCGGAATGTTTTTCAGATATGGGGATACCATAGAACCGATACCGCCTACATCCATATGAATAAGCAGAGCGATTATTCCAAGCCAGATTAAAAGAATAATGATTCCAGCCAGGACTACTGCGGCGCCTGAGCCCTTCGAGTCCTCATCTGTATCTCCCTTTTTGTTCTTCCTTCCCTTCTTTTTGGGATCCGGCCTGGTTTCACCACGCTTTTCCTGAAGTGATGTAGAATCTGACATATATATCTCCTAACGAATCATTCACCTGTTTTTTTAGCACCGTATGTATAGCTGGTAAGCTCGTCATTTGCCTTGTTATCAGCAGCGTTGAGTTCCATCTTGAACTCATCAAAGGCCTTTTCCTTAAGTCTTTCATGAGTCTTTCTCTCTTTTCTGGCCTCATCGAGCTTCTGCCTCTCAACCTCAAGAGCATTCTGGGCTCTCCTGACTGCAAACATCTGGTCACGGATCAGCGACTTCATGGTCATGTCAGCGTTTTTAAGAAAAGTAATCTCTTTCCTGTCTATACTTTCACTGCTTACTGCTTCCTGAAGCCTTCTCTGATATTCCGCATTTCTGACCAGAAGCTTCGTCAGCTTGTCCCTCTCCTCAGCTTCTTTTGCAGCTGCTGCCGCGAACTGCGCCTTTTCCTGATCCTCAAGCATCTGCTTGAGGTTTAAGATATTCTGAAGGCGGTAAATAAACTTTGCCATAGATCATCAGGCCTCTTCCTGCGGCTTCTCAGTTTCCTGAGGAAAAATATCTAAAAGCATCTGAACCTCTTCGTCAAAATCGAATTTCTCATCGGTCTGCTGCAGAAGGAACCTGTTTACCTCCGGCATTTTTTTGATGGCAAAATCGATCTCAGGGTTTGAACCGTTTTTGTAGGCACCGATATTGATAAGGTCCTCCGCGTCACTGTAGGTAGCCATGACATTTTTGAGCTGTCCGGCAGCCTTCTTGTGATCCTTGGCTGCAACGGCGCTCATAACCCTGGAAATAGAGGCTAAGACATCGATAGCCGGATAGTGGTTCTTCTGAGCAAGCTTACGGTTTAACACTATATGTCCGTCGAGAATACTTCTGGCTGTATCAGTGATAGGCTCGTTAAAATCATCGCCGTCTACAAGAACTGTGTAAAGGCCTGTGATGGAGCCTCTGTCAGAATTACCAGCTCTCTCAAGAAGCCTTGGAAGCTGGGCATAGATAGAAGGCGGATAACCTCTCGTAACAGGCGGCTCGCCTGAAGCAAGGCCTATCTCACGCTGAGCCATACAGAAACGGGTAAGAGAATCCATCATCAGAAGGACATCCTTTCCCTGATCCCTGAAATATTCAGCTATGGCGGTAGCCGTCTTCGCGGCCTTCTGCCTGATCAGTGCAGGCTTATCCGAGGTAGCGACTACCACAACAGAACGTTTCATGCCCTCAGGTCCCAGGTCGTGCTCAACGAACTCCCTGACCTCACGGCCACGCTCTCCGATAAGGGCTATTACATTTATCTGTGCCTTTGTATTTCGGGCAAACATACCCATCAGAGTGGATTTTCCGACGCCGGAACCGGCAAAGATGCCGATACGCTGTCCCTTGCCCACAGTGATGAGGCCGTCGACAGCCTTAACGCCTAAGGGAAGGACATCCTTTATTATGACTCTGCTCATCGGATCAGGAGGATCCGCCTCACACGGATACTCCTCAGTAAAATGAGGATATTCCTCGCCTTCCTTCAGGTCATCTATACGGCCGATACCATCTACCGTATGTCCTAAAAGCGCATCACCGACTGGTATGGAAAGCGGCTTTCCGGTATTTGTAACTACAGAGCCTACAGATATTCCCTCGGTAGACTCAAACGGCATCAGAATAAGCCTCTTATCGTTAAATCCGACTACCTCAGCCATTACAACTGTACCGAAGGCAGTCGTTATCTTACAGAGATCGTTTAATTTTGCCTCCGGTCCGATAGATTCGATTGTAAGACCTACGACCTTTGAAACTCTTCCAAGCTGGTCGTACAGAGGCTCATCCAGAGCCTCTTCGATTTTGGACAGATCCATCAGATCACCTTAATATAAAAATCAGAGTGTCAGCAACCTGATTCGTTTGATCAGATTCTTAAGCTCTGTGTCAATCGATACATCATATACTCCTCCGTCAGTTTCTATCATGCACTGACCGTCCGTAAGCAGCGGATCCTTTGCAAACTCAACGCTTACGCCCTCTCCGACCTTATCAGCTATTTCCTGTTTCTTTGATATAAGAAGGTCATAATTTTTTTCATTCGCTCTGATAAGAAGCTCTTTGGCTGAATCTACATGATTAACACAATCATCTACGAGATTTAAAAGCAGCTCCTCGTCATCACCAAATTTGATTGAAAAAGCTTTCTCTACAACTGAAAGAACGGCCTCAAGCACATCCTTTTCAAGAGACGCTGTTTTCGCCTGGTAATTCTGTTCAAGGACATCAGCTCTGTTCTCCAGCTCCTTCTGCTTAGAGGTGTATTCATCAGAGGCCTTCGCAAGTCCATCGGTATATCCCTGAGAAACAGCCTCATCCCTGGTATGAAGGAAAAGAGCATCAGCCTCTTCCTTTGCCTTATTGACAATAGATACAGCCTCTGCTCTGGCGTCCTTAAGGATCTGCTCTCTCTCCTCATCTGTCTGAACCTGAGGCTCCACTTCAGGCTCTTCCTCTTCCTCCTTGAATTCCTCCTGAAAAAATGGCTTCCCATTTTCATCAACAGAAAAAAGCGGCTCGCCATCACTTCCAACCGGCACCTTTACAGAGCCATCCTCATTAGTTTCGAGGATAACTTCACCGTTCTCATCCTTTTTAAGTCCGGCAAAATATTTTTCAGCCTCCGCCCTGCGCTTTCGTAATTTTTCTTCCTCTGTCTGCTTCTGCCAGGCACGGATTTTTTCAAGAGCGCGCTCATTTGAATTGATGATAACCTTTTCATCACGCACTCTGCTGCCATGATAAATGCTATACAACGAGGTCATCACCTCCGCCTCTGGAAATAATGATCTCACCGGCATCCTCAAGCTTTCTGATAACACCAACGATCTTCTGCTGAGCTTCCTCTACATCCTTCATACGTACAGGGCCCATGTACTCCAGATCTTCTTTGAGCATTGCAGAAAGTCTCGAAGACATATTTCTGAAGATTGCGTTCTGGACATCCTCATTTGCGCCCTTAAGCGCAGTAGTAAGGTCACCATTGTCCACGTCACGCAGGACACGCTGAATAGAACGGTCGTCGAGAAGAAGGATATCCTCGAATACGAACATCTTCTTTCTGATCTCTTCGGCAAGCTCCGGCTCCTCGATTTCAAGAGCCTCCATAATACGCTTCTCTGTACTTCTGTCTACAGCATTTAAAATAGCAACTGTGGCGTCTACGCCTCCAGCTGAAGTGTAATCCTGATTGATAAGGGATGACAGCTTTCTTTCAAGCACTCTCTCTACTTCCTTTATTACCTCAGGTGAGGTCCGATCCATTGTAGCTATACGCTTTGCCACATCAGCCTGTTTTTCAGGAGATAAGGCGCTTAATATCATAGATGCCTGTGACGCAGGCAGATATGAGAGAATCATCGCAATGGTCTGCGGATGCTCATCCTGAATGAAGTTTAATACCTGAGAAGGCTCTGTCTTCCTGATAAACTCGAAAGGACGAACCTGAAGAGAAGCTGTAAGCTTGTTGATGACCTCCTGAGCCTTGTCGCTTCCAAGAGCAGTCTCCAGAAGCTCCTTCGCGTATCCGATACCACCTTCTGCGATGTACTGCTGCGCGAGGCAGATCTGGTAAAACTCATTTATTACAGCATCCTTTACCTGTGGAGATACACTTCTCGTATTAGCGATTTCAAGTGTAAGCTCCTCTATCTCATCCTCTTTCAGATGTTTGAATATCTCTGCAGATCTCTCCGGTCCAAGTGTAATAAGAAGGATAGCCGCCTTCTGAACACCTGAAAGTCCTTCAAGAGCAGCAGTATCTACCTGAGTACCTGTATTAGAAACCTTAGCTGGTGGATTAGAAGCCGTATTCTGTTTCTGTGCAGTCGTATCTGCCATACTTATTCACCCCAGTCCTCATTAAGCCAGTTGCGGAGCAGATTTGCCGCTGCCTCAGGTTTCTCATCCACAAATTTTTCAATAAGCTGTCTGGCTTCAGACTTTTCATTATAACCTATATCCTCAAGCTGCTCGTCCTGCTGTTGCTGCTCTCTGAGAAGAGTATCCACAGATACCTCCTCTGCCTGTTCCTCCTCTTTCTTTCCACGGAGACTTCTGAAAGCCACAAATCCGAGAAGAGCAAAGATCAGGACGGCAAGTATTATCTCAAGCCAGTCTACCCAGGTACGTCCGCCTGTCGAGTAATGGAACTGCGGTACATCGTAAGCGTTTATAGTGATATTTGAGGTAGGAATGCCAGTAGCATTTGAAACTGCCTGGATCAGGCTGTTGCTGACCTTGGTAGAAGTCATTCCGCTGTTTGAAGCCACAAACTGGTCGAAGGTCTGGTTCTTCAGCTGACCGGAAGCCTTCATCTGATCCTCGTCATATATCACGTCGTTGTAGGCTGTGATAGTGATCGTGGAGTTCTGGTTGTTGACCTTACCTGCAGCAGTCTTCGTATCTGTATAAGTCTCGTTCGGAAGATAGTTGCTGGTAGTCTTTTCGGAATCACTGCTGGTGGTACCGTTATTAGTAGTCACATAACTGTCTACATCACTGTTTGAACCTGTTCCAGGCTCACCGCCGCTCGATCCTGTAGATGAAGACGTCTCTGTGGTCTGGCTGTCGAGATAGCCCTGATCCTGACCGCTGGCTACAGAATATGACCAGTTCTTTGTCTCAGTATCGTCAAAATCCATGTCAAGATTTGCTGCCACCTGTACATTGTCGTAGACAGCATCACCTGTGGTATTCTGGGAAAGGATCTTCTTTACCTTGCTCTCGACATACTTCTCCTTCTTCTGCTGGGCAGAAAGATTCGAGGACGCGATACCGCCGGAAGTGGACTCATCTCCGCCGGAGAACAGAATATTATCATCAGTGTCGATTATAGTGATATTAGAAGTAGTCTTGTTGCCGAGGCCTGTAGCCACGAACTTCGCGATGGCTGCAGCCTGGTCGTCGGACATGCTGTCAGACAGGTCGAGCATAACACTTGCGGAAGACTCCTCCTGCTTTGCGGCAAGGGTTCCGTCATCATCCGGAACGCTGAGATTGATCTGGGCGTCCTTGACATTCGACAGCGTCTCAAGGTACTTCTCCATCTGCTTCTGTTTCCAGTAAGTCTCTTTTCTCTGCTTATCTGACTCTGTCGTCGTAAACGAACCATCTACAACATTTGAAAAGGCGTATGAATCGTCAGCCTTTTCTCCGGTGTATCCGTTAGAATAGATGCCGTTCTGTCCCAGAGTGATGGTCGCGTCAGCCTCATCCTTCTTGTCGATCGTGAAGGTCATACCATCTTCAGACTGCGTGTAGCTGATGTTCTCACCATCGAGCAGATCCTTGATGGACTGGGCCTGGGTAGCATCTGTCGCTGTAACAAGAGTCATTTTATCAGGACGGGTAGCCACAACGCCGAGAATGATCAGCGCAATGGCAACTACAGATACAGCGCTTATGATCAGCGCCTTCTGTCTGGAAGTGAATTTCTTCCACCACTCTACTATTTTTTTAAAAATATTCTGAATTCGTTCAGGCATAATCAGCTGTTCCTCTTATGATCAAATCTGCATGTTCATGATCGTCTGGTAGGCCTGTACAACGTTCGTCCTTATGGCATTGGTGTACTGGAGGGCGATCTTTGCCTTCTGCGCTGCGATCATCATATCATGAGTGTTGTCTGAAAGGCCAAGAGCAAACTTCACCTGTTCAGCATCCGCCTTGTTCTGTAATGTGTTTGTCTCCTCGACAAGGTTTTTGGCCGCATCAAAAACAGTACCGAAATCATCGGTATCGTTCGGATTTACTCCTCCCCGCTGCGGCGCAGTCTTATAGAGTGAATTTGCTGCATCAATTCCTGTAACTGCTGTCATTTAAAAATCTCCATCTGTCATGAATTTCCAATAGAAATGCCCTGCTGCGCAGTAGTCTTGAGTCCGTCGAACACCGTGACGTTAGCCTGGTATGCCCTGGTGGCATCGATAAGGTTGGTCATCTCTGTGACAGTATCGACGTTCGGATAGCTGACATAGCCGTTCTGATCGGCATCCGGGTTTGAAGGATCATAGACCATCTTAAAGTCTGTCGAGGTATCCTCAAACACTGAAGCCACACGGACACCATTTCCCTTGAATGAATTGGTGTACTCGTCAAGAGTATCAGAAAAAGACGGATTCAGCTGCTTCTCTTCAAAAATAACCGACTTCCTGCGGTATGGCCCCGATCCATCTGCTGAATGAGTAGTGTTGACATTCGCGATGTTCTCCGAGATCGTATCCATACGAAGGCGCTGAGCCGTAAGACCGCTTCCTACGATATCAAATGACTGAAATAAGCTCATAAAGACCTCCTGTCTTACGATTTGGTAACTACATCAAACCTGGAAAACTCACTGGATACGCTCGTAGCCATAGCCTGATATCTGAGCTGCTCTCCAGCGTACTCTGTGTTTT
>JBJELA010000144.1:0-2494 GCA_051878915.1 Candidatus Weimeria sp. | reverse complement strand
CCATGGCCTCTGAGATAATGGTTTCGACACTCTTGTCATACAAAAAGAGCTTTTTCCTGATCTGCTCCAGCCGCCTTTCATCGTCAATGGTTTCATCTGACAGCAGCTTTTCATCTTCTTCCACAGCTCTCTCAGTAATCGTCTTCTGAATGGCAAGTGCTTTTGATGGATCAAAGATTTTCGCCACTTCCCGTGAAAAAAGCGGACGTAAGAATATATCCGCGCGGTCAAGAGCAGATGGATCTGTAAGGATCTTATCGTAGAAATCTGCTGTAAATGAAAATCTCCTGACTGCCGACATCTGAGACATCTGCTCGAGTTCTCTCGTATATAGTGATTTCAGATCCAGATGAGAACCGAAGATCTTCTGCTGTTCTTCGAGTGCTCTTCCGAGATAGTCATCGATAATAGACAGGTTCTCCAGATTCTTCCCATTTTCTTTTGACAGGTCACTGTAGTCTATGCCTGCTTCCTCGATCTCCCTGGTCTTGTCGTGGATCATCCTCCTGTATGAGAGGAATTTCTCCTTAGTATCACTTAAGGTGTCCAGATTTTCATTCATGATGTTCCTGTACTCATCTACTGAATAACTCAGGGCATTCCTCCTGATACGAACCATCGCATCCTGAATTTTTCTGAACTGGATCTGAAGCATCTGGAAGACATTCCTGATATCAGTCACAGCCTTATCGTAGCTCTGTTTCTTCAGATGCAGCTCAAATATCATCTCGTGTACAGGAAGCTTCAGATTATCCTCTATCTCAAGAGTAGACAGCACCAGATCATATCCATCGTCCGTCAACTGATATGACGTCCTTTTGATACCTCCGTCAGCATAGATGATCCGGTTGTTCACGTAAGCTATCGGTATCTCCTCATAGCTTTTCCTATCGAAATCATAACCATTAAAAGACATGGCTACACCATCATTCGAGAGGATGACATTAATTATGAAATCAGCCATCGCCCTGCTGTCGTCATAGCTCATCTGTTTTCTGAAATATGAGGAGTTCAGGTCATCTATGTACGCTCCGATATCATCTACTGTACAGCTCTCATCCTTAAGCGACTGCTCCATGATATAGAGCAGCACCGCAAAAAGCAGATTCATCTGCTCGTCATAAGTCTCGAATCCGTACTGTCTTAAGGTCGCTCTGTTCATAGTCATCCGGATAAGCACGGCATATCTGCCCACCTGCTTCATCCGCCTTGTGAACTGGTCTAAAAATTCATACTGCATTCTTCTGTTATCTGCCCAGGAAATCCGTCACATTGACGATCTCCTGCGGTATATATCTGTCACTTTCCAGCAGACTTTTCATAGTTTCTGCTGTTTCCGTATCAAAATGTGAAAAAAACTCTGAATCGATATTACGATTCTGCTTTTCCTTTGTAAAAGGCATCTCATCCGTCCCGTCAGCTACGGCCTTTTCGACCATTCTCTGATATCCTCTCGTAAAGGGTAAGAGCCGTCTGCCGGATGACGTAAAGATCCTTCGCAGATTATCATAGATTCCTATGCCTTCGTAGTCTATATCACCAAAATAGAGATAGCTGTTTCTCACATCTGTCATGTATTCCTCTACACAGCTCTCGAAATCCTCTATCGACTTCCAGATTCCCTTGCCTGAACCGTAGATAACTGTGGATACCGGAACGCCAAGTATCTCGGCTGTACTTTTCTTTTCTATCAGGATACGCCGGATACTGAAAAAAGTATCCTTATTCTCTACAAAAAGGAAAACTGTCCCGGGTTCCCTGCTCGCCGAATAGTACGCAAGTGGTTCCTGCGTAGTATAATAGTTCATGTCCTCCCTCGTCATCCCGCAGTTCTTCAGGATCCGAAATCCACCCGACTTCTGGAAAAACTTTTCCAGATGCCAGATGTCAAAGCTCCTCTCGTTCTCTGAGACCGGGATTTTCAGGGCATCCTCGTGTGTGTTCAGGTACTCGCTCAGCATAAGCACATACTTCCTGTCCTTTTCATAGACGCTTATGTGGTGCAGATAGTAGTCCGGGGATATCCTGTAGTTGAGTCCGTATTTAAGCTCGCTTAAGTATGCGCTCTTATCCTTTTCCTCTGTGGCGATCCAGTATCGGAGCGGCAGCGGCGGGTTCTTGCCATTCATGGGAGAGCTCTTCATCGGGCTTATCCCTCCCAGGTCCAAAAGCCGCCTTATATACTCGTACTGCTCCTGATACGAGAAGTTCTGCTTTGATTTAAGCAGCTCCTCCAGTGTGACTTTTCTCATGGCACCTCCCGAAATCACTTGTACTTTGCTGGGACTCTCCCATATATTTTACATTTTTAGCAATATTTTTCAACACAAAGCTGCGCTTTTTACGTCATTCTCAAAAATGCCCTGCGCAGTATAGGTTACTATTCACGGCAACCTCCCCAATCAGACCGCAGACCAACCGCGCTTACGCGCGTTTGCCGCATCTTCGATGCTAAAAGTCTGCGGTTGTTGGGGAGGTTCCTGCTTCACAGGAA
>JBJELA010000143.1:0-2502 GCA_051878915.1 Candidatus Weimeria sp. | reverse complement strand
GAGACCGGATCTGCGCCTGTAGCTGGTTCTGATTCTGTGATTGGTTCTGGGGTTGTAACTGGATCTGAGGCTGAGGCTGGATCTGCGCCTGTAGCTGGTTCTGATTCTGTGATTGGTTCTGGGGTTGTAAATGGATCTGAGGCTGTAGCTGGATCTGAGTCTGAGACTGGATCTGAGGCTGTAGCTGGTTCCGAGGCTGAGGCTGGATCTGCGCCTGTGACTGATTCTGGTTCTGTGACTGGCTCTGTTTCTGAGACAGCAGCTGAGTCTGCGACTTCCGAAACGGCTGCTTCCGATAAAGCTGTGGCTGGACCAGCAGTTGAAGAAACTGTCAGGACTGAAGAGGGAAAAATTGGATCCGCTGATGCATCTGTTGAGGCAGCGCCGGTTGTTGAGAGTGAAACTCCGGATGCATCTGCTGAGGCTGCGCCGGCAGGAGAAGCTGATTCCGAACGGGAAGCAGCGCCTGAAACAGATGCGGATTCTTTAAATACTACAGAGGCTGCGCCAGCTGCGACTGAGGCAGACACAGATGGAGAGGCACAGGCTGAATCTGCTGAGACAGAAAAAGCAGATGAGAAGGATGACGCGCAGGCTTCCGAAAACCAGGATGATGATTCATCTTCTGATGATACTGATTTTGCTCATGGCTCAGAAAATACGGTCAGGGGCGAAAAGATGATCGAGCTTGCCAGAGCGCTGGTCCTGCTTTTTATCATCATGTGTTTTGCAATCGCAATCGTCTGCGGTATCGTGATTGGCATCAGGGATCTTCGTGTAAAGAATCAGAAGCGTGAACAGCAGCGGTTTGAGAGTGAAGCAGTGATAGAAGACGCTGATCTTTGTGACTATTACAGCACGATCGCCATGAATGCTGGCAGCGGCCTGATGATAAAGGCTGATTTTTAATTTTTCATTATCACAAATAGATAATGAATGCGCGGGAGAGATGAAGATCTGAAAAGGACATCAACAGGCAGTTTAAAGGCAGAGTCCTGCAGGTATTATAAAGGCTGAGTTCTAATGGTTATTACAATCACATCACCAGGATATAGATATACAAGTGAAATGAGCAGGCAGGTGTCATCCGGAACGGAGACACCTGCTTCGAAGTTAACGGAGGATGCGCCGTCGCTAAAGGAATTCCAGAAGATTCTTGCTGAAAAAATGAACGACAATTCCAGCGATTCTTCATCGTCGGCATCAGGCTCATCAGCTGTTTCTGGCTCCGGATCATCGACGTCAGGCTCATCAGCTGTTTCTGGCTCCGGATCATCGACGTCAGGCTCATCAGCTGTTTCCGGCTCCGGATCATCGACGTCAGGTTCATCAGCTGTTTCCGGCTCCGGATCATCGTCGTCAGCATCCGGCAGCTCTTCTGTAGACACAGGACTCGGATTTTCTGTCCCGTCATCTCTTGAGAGTATTTTTCAAAAAGCCGCAAAGAAGTATGGAGTAGATGTAAAAATATTAGAGACCATTGGCTATAATGAGAGCAGGTTCCAGACTACAGCTACATCTTCAAGCGGTGCCCAGGGAATCATGCAGCTGATGCCTTCCACAGCAAAGTCCTACGGAGTGACAAACGCCTACGATCCGGAGCAGAATATCATGGCGGGCGCACATATCATTTCTGACAAACTCAAGGAATTCAATGGAAATCTTGACCTTGCGATCGGCGCCTATGCCTGCGGCAGCGGAGCAATCCACCGCAATGGCAATAAGCTTACAACCGCCGCCAAGTACTACGTCGCGAAATTCCGCAAATATTACAACTAAGAAAAAACCCGTGTTTGACACTTTATAGAGCAGAAAACGGTCTCAAACCCTTGATTTATAAGGGCTTGAGACCGCTTTTGTTTTCCGTACCAGACAAGACAGGATGTTTTAAAAAATGCCGTCGCTTTATGACGATTCAGAGGAAGCAAGGGAACATTCTATAATATGTCAGATGAGTTCGTAGCTAAGGGAATTCTCGATACGGATGTGTTAAAATATTTTCCCACACTGAATATGTAAAGGTAAAAATGCGAAAGACTTCAGCTTATAGGCAAGAGGCAGGATTTTCGTTGAAGTCTATAAGCAAAAACACTATAATCATGTTGTAAAAGTTTTATCAGAAAGGATCTATTTTCTATGGAGAATTTTTTCAGAAAAGTGCTCACGGGTGTGATCGCAGCATCGATGGTATTTACCGCATTTACGGTAAGCCCGCAGACAGCAGCATCTGCCGCAGTAAAGAAGACTGCAAAGGTAACTGTATCTGCTTCATCAAAGAAAACCGCTAAGAAGACAACAAAGACAACTAAGAAAAAGAAGAAGGTCTCTGTCAGCGCTCCGGCTTCTGTAAGCGGGGCAAGCATCACATTCTCAGACAAGTTCACTTCAGACACAGAGAATAGCCTCACTATCAAGTGGAACAAAGTATCAAAGGCTACAGGCTATGAGGTCACGGCACAGGAGACCGGCACGACAGACGAGCAGAATGTCATCACAAAGGTG
>JBJELA010000142.1:0-12346 GCA_051878915.1 Candidatus Weimeria sp. | reverse complement strand
AGGTAGTCCTCGGCAGGATTGTCGAGTGAGAGCAGTGGAAAAATATCCGATATCATCTGTCCCTCGAAATCATTCTCACGCTTCCTGCCTTCTCGCGCGTAGACTATCTCCATCTGAAGAGGATAACGGCCCCTGCAGAAATTTCTTGTGAGGTTCTCCCTGGCGCCGGGCCTGCCACTCGTCTGGTCAACCACAAAAACCTTCGGATCTATCATCATATAAAACGCGTCACCATGCAGCAGCGTAAGCTTCTCATCACAGGCCTCCGCCACCTCCTGTATGGTACGGCATCTTGGCATCTCAGCCTCAAGGTCCAGAAGCTCAGTGTTGTATTTATTGATATCGATATTCTCTACGACCTGCGCCTTAAGTCTTTCTCTTAAGTCTGGCAGATCAGTATGACAGCCGCAGCTCTCAAACCGCATAAAATCGACCTTATTATAGATTTCTTCCGGCATACTCTTACCGTTCCACGCGGCAACAAGGCAGTCACAGGCACAGGCGCTCAGCTTTTCGCGTGAATTTGACATAGTTGTGATCCGCGGCATATAGAAACTTGCCTTATCAAAATTATCAAAACCGGTAACCGCAAAGTCATCCGGAACCTTAAAGCCTTCCTTCTCCGCTTCCTCGCAGACTCCGATAGCCTGGTTGTCGTTTACGCAGATAATGGCGTCAGGGAGCTCCTGGTGAGTGCTACGCAGCATATGATAGCCTTTGATACCGGACTGGTAATCAAAATCCACGTGTACTACGTCGTCCTTTGCCAGATAGAGATTATTTTCCTTCAGATAGTCGCGGATTCCCTGTTCCCGGCGTTTGCTTTCGTCATTGTACTCCGGTCCCATCATCAGCCAGAATCTGTTGAGATGATGAACCTCGTGCAGATGGGCGCTCATCTGTCTCATGGCGTCATAATTATCTATCCCGACGTAAGTAAATCCCTCGATCTTCCTCTGCAGCGAAACAGCCGGAATGCCGCTGATCTTTATCTCCTCGATCAGAGTCTGCAGCGTCTGCGTCGAGTACATATTGCTGAAATCGACGATCACTCCGTCGAATTCAGAAAAATTAGGCAGTGATAATATGCCGTGCTCGCCCTCATTGTACTCTTCATCAGTGTTCCAGTTTCCCGCGCAGCTGAAAATATAGAGTGACGCGTCTATCCGTTTCTTCTTCAGTTCATTAATTATTCCTATCGGCCAGGCTGCTACCATGTAACGGTGCCAGCTGTCCATAAGTAATGCTATTTTCTTCATAAAAATATTATATCATCTATTTGATTACAATTGTAGACAGTTTTTTACAAATATTTAACAGATAATTGAGAATATCGCTCTTTGGAAAACGATTATCGAGTGCCGTGTTTACGATAAGCTCCGGAGTATCTCCTGACATGCCTAAAGTCACATATGGCGAGAAGGCATCAATCACCTCAGGTATCCGCCCTCCATCTATCCTGGCCTTTTCCCAGAATGTCAGAGTGACCGTTGCTCCGGTCTGTTTTATTTTTGTAAGGAAAACAGAATGAGCGTAAGCGCGGAGTCTCGCGACGAGAAGCAGGTTCAGCACAGGTTTCTTTGGTTCACCGAACCTGTCGATAAGCTCGTCTAAGATATCGCTTTCCTCCTCGTCAGTCTCGATCGAGCTGATCCTCTTGTACATGTCGAGCTTCGTCTCCTCATCAGATATATAGGATGGCGGGATAAACGCGTTTATCGGTATATCGACAGTGGTCTCGTACTCATCTCCTGTGCTGATGCCCTTTTCCTTCGCGACCGCGGTATTGAGCATTTTGCAGTAGAGCTCATATCCCACAGATTCCATGTGTCCGGACTGCTCTTCTCCAAGAAGGTTTCCGGCTCCGCGGATCTCAAGATCTCTCATCGCGATCTTATACCCGCTGCCAAGGTCAGTAAACTCCTTTATGGCCGCAAGCCTCTTTTCAGCCACCTCCTTTAAAACCTTGTCGCGCTTGTACATAAGAAAAGCATACGCTGTCCTCGAGCCTCTGCCGACACGGCCTCTGAGCTGATAGAGCTGTGAGAGTCCGAATTTATCGGCGTCGTGGATGATTATCGTATTTACGTTTGAGATGTCGAGACCGATCTCTATGATAGTCGTTGCCACGAGCACATCTATGTCATGGTTGACAAAATCTGTCATAATCTCCTCGAGCCTGTTCTTCGACATCTGCCCGTGAGCATACGCGACATTTGCCTCCGGTACCATCTCTTCTATTTTTGCCGCTACATCAGCTATCTGGTTCACGCGGTTGATGACGTAATAGACCTGACCGCCTCTGTCGAGCTCGCGCTCAATGGCCTCACGTACCATCTCGTCATTTTCCTCGAAGACAAAGGTCTGTATCGGTGTCCTGTCCATCGGCGCATCCTCAAGAAGGCTCATGTCCCTGATCCCTGTCATGCTCATATGAAGCGTCCTCGGAATAGGAGTCGCGGAAAGAGACATGACATCGACATTCTTCTTCATCTCTTTTATTTTTTCCTTATGAGTTACGCCGAAACGCTGCTCCTCGTCAATGATAAGAAGTCCCAGATCCTTAAAGCCCACGTCCTTTGATAGCACGCGGTGAGTTCCGATCACGATATCGACAGTTCCGTTTTTAAGGCCCTTTATCGTCTCTTTATTCTGGGCCGCAGTGTGGAAACGTGAGAGCATTCCTATAGAGACCGGATAATTCTTCATGCGTTCTCTGAAATTATTGTAGTGCTGCTGCGCGAGGATGGTCGTAGGGACTAAGTACACGACCTGCTTGTTCTCCTGAACCGCCTTAAACGCCGCGCGCATAGCGATCTCAGTCTTCCCGAATCCTACGTCGCCGCAGATCAGGCGGTCCATTATCTTCGGGCTCTCCATGTCATTTTTTACATCTTCTATCGCGGACAGCTGGCTGTCGGTCTCGTCGTAAGGAAATGACTCCTCAAACTCCCTCTGCCACTCCGTATCAGGCCCGTACACATAGCCCTTGTTCTGCTGACGCAGGGCATACAGCTCGACTAAATCCTTTGCCACCTCGCCAACGGCGCTTTTTACCTTCGCCTTGGTCTTCTTCCATTGTCCGTCGCCAAGGGAGTTGAGCTTTGGCTTTTTGTCGCCTATGCTCCCGTACTTTGAGAGCGTGTCGAGCTGAGTCGCGAGGATATAAAGAGTCGAACCACCGGCGTATGAGATCTCTATGTAGTCACGTGTCACGTGGTCATGCTCTATTTTTTTCACGCCCTCATAGATGCCAAGGCCGTGATCCTCATGCACGACATAGTCGCCAGGCGTAAGCTCCGAAAAGCTCGTGACCGCGTCTCCACCGCCGTAGCGTTTTTTCTTCTTCTTTTTCTTCTTTACCGTGCCAAAAATATCGCTTTCGCTTATATATACGACTTTGATGTCGGGATACTCAAACCCGCTGCGGATATAGCCTAAGGTTATAAGCGTCTGTCCCGGCGCTACTTCAGCCGACTCGTCTTCTGAGAAAAATACCTGCAGCCCATCGTCCCGCAGATCCTCCGCAAGCCTGCTGCCTCTTGTACGCGAAGCCGTCAGCAGATATACACGGTACTTCTTTTTCTGGTAATCAGACAGTTCTTTTTTAAGAGCGTCAAGCGAATTCTGGTAGCTGCTGATCGAGATCTGGTGCAGATAAAAATTATCCTTCGGTTTCAGGCCTCCGTTATTTCCCGAAATCTGCGGCAGCATGACGCCAGTCATATTCATGCAGCGGGCAAGGATTTCCTTTGAGGAACCTAGCATACGAAGCTGTCCTGAAAGGGCCGAGCCATTTTCGACGCGGCGCGCCATGCTGTCGACAAACTCCTTTTCGAGGACCTCTCCCCTTTCGACAAGCCGCGCCGGCTCATCTAAAAACAGCCATGTATCCTTTGGAAAATAGTCTAAAAGGCTCTTTGTATCCGGATCAAAATAAGTAAGGTAACCGTCAGCCTGCGAATAGTCACCGCTGAGAAGCGTATCTCTCAGGTCCTCATACGAGGTTTTCAGACGAAACGACTCTTCTGTCTTCATATCATCCCTGAGCTCTTTATATCGTTTCTCATAGTCAGACTTCAGACGGCTGAGCCCGGCCGTGAGCTTGTCGCTTGTAAGCACCATCTCGATAGCCGGATCTATACGGACCTCATCGATCGTATCATCTGACTTCTGGCTTACCACATCAAAGGTCCTGACAGAGTCCACCTCATCGCCAAAGAATTCCACTCTGACAGGAGAATCATCCGTAAGAGGAAACACGTCTAAAATTCCGCCTCTTACAGCAAACTGCCCCGGTGCGTCGACCTGAGACACATTCTCATACCCAAGGTCTGTAATTTTTCTCTGCAGAGCGGTAAAATCGTACTCCTCGCCATCCCTTAAGGTGATGATCGCGTCCGAAAGCTCCTCTGGCTCAGGAAGCCGGTTCATCAGGGCATCTATAGTCGTAACTACAGTCACATCGTCTTCTGTGCTTAAAGCCCGAAGAGCTGTAAGCCTCTGCCTCGTAAGCGTATTGCCCTTCACATCTGACTGGTAGAAGAGCACATCCTTTGCTGGAAAAAATACCGTATCCTGCTCTATATGCCTGTATTCTTCCGCAAACTCCTCCGCCGTTTTTTCGGACGCAAAAACAACGAGCTTTCGCCCGCCATCAGACTGCTGCGAGAGCGCGTCGATAATCTGGCCCTTTGCCACATCGAGCACTCCGGACAGCTCATACATACCGCCTTTTTTCAGCGCGTCGGAAAGCTCCGCGAATTCGCCAAGCTCCGACAGGTGTGATGTAAATCCTCTGTTCATTTTATTTTTCCCTGAAATCAGAAGAACTCCGGCCATAAGGTCGAAGCTCAACTGGAAAAGTATGTATGAAAAGTATGTAGTGGAGGCAACTATGTTAGTTATTGCTAACGTTAGTTGGTTCTAACATAATATACTACACCGCAATCAATAATGCAAGCACTTTTTTATTTTTTTTGAAAAATCATACCGGCTGCGATATAATTTCCCGCTGCATACCTTTCCAATATCTACATACTGACTTATAAAAAAACTAAAAACAAGATATCCGCTTGCTTTCAGCTATTTCAAAATCAATTCGAAATAACCTCATGGCCGTCTTCAGTAACCAGCACCTGGTACTCCCACTGAGCTGAAGGCATACCGTCAAGTGTGTAGACCTCCCAGTTGTTTTCCTTATCTGTAAAAATATCCGATGATCCCATATTTATCATAGGCTCGATCGTAAAGATCATGCCCGGGACCATCAGCATGTCCTCACCGCGATTTGACAGATATCCGACCCACGGATCCTCATGGAATTCTATTCCACAGCCATGGCCGCCGATCTCGCGGACTACGCTGTAGCCATTTTCCTCTGCGTGGGTGTGTACCGCCTCGGCCATATCGCCGAGGAAGCCCCATGGCCTGACCTGCTCAAGTCCCAGGTCGCAGCACTCCTTTGTAACTTCCACGAGCTTTCTCTTTTCATCAGAGACATTTCCGATCATGAACATTCTTGATGAATCGGAATAATAGCCGTCAAGTATAGTGGAGCAGTCGACATTGATGATGTCTCCGTCCTTTAGCACCACATCCTCTGACGGAATCCCGTGGCAGACCTGATCGTTCACAGAGGTGCAGACGCTCTTCGGAAAGCCCTCATAGTTAAGAGGCGCCGGGATTCCGCCCATTCCGTAGGTGACCTCATTGATGATATCGTCTATCTCTTTGGTAGTCATGCCCTCATGGATGCGCTTGCCGACCTCATCTAGGCAGGCCATATTGATAACAGCGCTCTTTTTTATTTTTTCAATCTGCTCAGGCGTCTTTATCATGTCCCTGGTCGGAACCTCGTGTCCCGAGAGCCTGATCCTCTCGATCTTTCTGTCAAACGCCTCGTGGCACTGCTTGTATTTCTTGCCGCTTCCACACCAGCACGGATCGTTTCTGCCTATTTTTTCGAACTTTTTCTTTTTTTCTCCGTTCTTTGCTATTGAAATCATTTGTCCTTGTCTGTTCCTTTATAATAATTCTGTTTGCCTTTTGCTGCCTGATAATCAGGCTCGTTGTTTAAAGTCACCCTGCCCATCGGGACTTTACTCCAGAGTTTCTTGTTGACCTCGACTGAATGTTTTTTCAGTATTGCTCTGTAATTTTTGCCTTCGTAGCCGAAGCTGGCATAGGTATCATTCTGCTCCTTCGCCAGCTGTGTCTGGTACTTCTCGACAACCGCGATATCTTCCATCGCACTGTTCAGCGTACTGTATGAAACCGGCAGCCTCTCAGTCTGGTCATCATACAGGTCCTCGTAAAAATCAGTCCTCCGGTTTTCGAGCTCTTTTCTCTCGTCTGTCGAGAGCACGACTCCGTCTGACTGTGCCATCGTAAGGAGGATCCTGTCGTGGACAGCCATATCCATCGCGGTGTTCCTGGCCTCGATTGAGATGAATTTACCATTCACATGTGAATTCCAGTAATTCTGCGGCTTGTCGTAATCATATGCGTAAGCGCTCTTCTGAACCTGATACTCTTCATACACCACGTAAAAAGCCAGGTCCTTAAAGGTCATGGCTTTTCCGTCGACTGTTACTGCTGTATCGCTCAGATGATCCTTATAGATAAAATCAGAGTTTCGCTCTATGCCGCTTTTTACTCCGAGCCATATGATGACCAGGAAAACGCAGGCCGCGATGAACCACGGCAGGGCTTTTCTGATTTTTCCAAGCCCGCGTCTGAAGCGGCTTTTAATCGCGGCCATCAGATAACTCTTCTGATTGCGACAACTGTTCCATGGTTCCACGCGCGGTTGCTTGTAATTCCGGCTTTTGAACTCTGCGCCTCAACTATGCATCCGTTGCCGGCATAGATCGCGACGTGGCCCGGATAGCAGACTATATCTCCTGCCTGGATATTATCCGGACTTACAGCCTGACCGACATATCGCAGTGCCGCGGAGTTTCTCGAACCTGACAGGTCTATGCCGAAATGCCTGTAAATCTGCACGACGAAACCGGAGCAGTCGCAGCCGTTCGTAAGCGAATTTCCGCCCCAGACGTAAGGATTTCCTACGAACTGCAGCGCGTAGCTTACTACAGCGCTTCCGCTGACATCGGTAGCCGGCGATGGATCAGCATCCTGTGTATAAGCCGCGCTGTTATTACTTGAACTTGAGCTCGAGCTCGAACTGCTGGCCGCCTTTGATCTGCTCGCGGCTCTTTCAGCGGCTGCGGCGGCTGCGGCCGCGTTTCTCGCCTCACGTTCCTTCTCAAGCTTTGCCGCCTTTTCAGCAGCGGCTTTTGCGGCAGCCTTTTTAGCCTTTGCTACCTGGGCGCTGATATTCGCGACCTCATCCTTTTTTGAGTCAATAAGATTATTCAGGCTGGATTTATTTGCCTTAAGCTGCTTTCTCTCTTTCTTAAGATCGAGCTGCTTGTCCTCGAGGTCCTCTTCCATTCCCTCGATCTCAACCCTTGTAGCCTCATATGCATCGAGCAGGTCACGGTCATAGCTGTAGACCGAATTCATGTATGAAACCTTGTTGATGAAATCTGTCAGGCTCTTGGACTCTACGAGAATGTTAAATACGCTGTTGTCCGTATCATTCTCGTAAAAATACCTGATACGCGACTTCATCGCCTCATACTGCTTTTTCTCGGCCTTCTTGGCCTCCTTAACCTCCGCCTGTGTGTCCTTTATATCCTGGGCATTGGATTTGATGTCGCTTTCCAGGGCATCTATCTGGGAGATAATGTCTACAAGCTTCGACTGCAGATCGTTAAGCTCTTCCTGCTTCTCCTGCTTCTTTTTCTGAAGCTTCTTGACCTTTGAAGTGGCTGCGTGCGCAGTGACCTGCGGTACCTGGACCGGAACCGAAATGATCATCACTGCCGAAAGTATCATAGCTATATATCTTTTCATTTGCACCTCGTAATAAGAAAACGCATTTGGAGATATTATAGCACGGATACCGGCAAAAAAAAAGAGGGCGGCGCACCGTCCTCTGCATTTCTATTTAATTAAACAAGCTCCATACGGATTTCTTTAGTAATCACATCTGTATAGCTGAATGACAGCAGCTGATCCGGATGCTCTTCATCTTCGTCAGAAACAAGAACCGTAAATACGCTTGGATAAGCCTCCTGTATCACTCCCTCCTGAACATCGACCTTATTCCTTCCTCTGTCCAGCTGGATCTTCACTCTGTTACCACACTGCTGCTGGATCGAATAGCGGATCTTGTTATACTCTGCCTGTTCCATTAAGATAAATACCTCCAGTCTATACCGATTCCTTTTATATCCAGATATCGGCAACATAAAACACAAGATGTAGTATATCATTTTATTTTTATTTTGTCAAAAAGCAAAAATTCTATTAAAAACAGTATGTTTTCGAAACTTTTACTTCTATTCCGCCAAAGCAAAGCCTGTTATAAAAGTGATAAACTGATTCCTGTCACTTTTCTCAAAAATCAGATTTTTAGTGAGGCCGGCGTATGAGAAAAATTTTATATCACGGATTAATTCCCGAAAATCCAGGGCAGAAGCTACGCGAAAACCGCCTGCGTCTTGGGATCACGCAGGAAGAATTATCCTATGGATTCTGTTCTGTATCCAGATATTCCCGCATTGAGTCAGGCAAAGAGTTTCCAAGCGCTGAGGAGTTTTCATACTTTATGAATCTGCTGCGTGAAAAAGCCATCTCGATCGGAAAATCCCCCTTCTGCTCTGCAGAAGAAAGAGACAGCGCGCTCGAGCGTCACTCTCTGATAGTAAAGCTCTGGAACGAATCCATGCTCGATCACTGGGAAAATGCCGGAGATCTTGTATCCCTGTATCAGATGCGGTTTCTGTCGAATCTGTCCGCCGACATACAGCTGATCTCATTTTTTGAGCTGATGCATTACTATCATACCTGTGATTCGTTCAACGGGCTTTCCCTGTTAAATGCCGCTGTCGATGTGCTGCGTATCACGAGGCCGCAGTTCAGCGCGGAGCGCTGCCTGGTGAATTTTCTTCCGAGCTACATCGAATTTCTGATCCTGAACGCGATCGCCTGCGGAATGTTTGAATCCAACCAGGAGCTTCTGTACAGGCGCGCCATCCTCCTTGTCGGCGACCTGATCCGTGTCGCCTCGCAGAAGAAGGACTGTCTTTCGTCAGGCAATCTGATGGCGCCTCTTATGATAAATCTCTGTTTTTTCGAGGCCTGCCATGAGGATCTGAGCGAAGCAGGCAGACACTTTGAGATGATACCCGCGTTCTTTACGATATCCGGCGGGATCTACCTGTACTGCAAGTCCCTCCGCTGCGGTTATTTTTTCTATAAAAAATGCGGGATGAATGAAAAATGCGAGGAAACGCTTTCTACGATCCGTGAAATGCTTAAAAAAATCCCTGCTCCGCCGTCAGTTTCCTCTTTCATGAAAAATTCACCAAAAATTATGGTGTTTTAGAATGATAAATGTGATATACTATTTTCAAGACAACCCATCAATGCGAGGTCATTTTTTCCACTTCGCAAATACTATAGAAAAGGGGGTTTTCGCCATGAGAATCAATATCACAGGAAAAAACATCGAACTGACAGACGGAATCAAAACCGCTGTCACAGACAAGCTTTCAAAGCTTGACAAGTACTTTGCTGATGACACCATCGCAAATGTTACTCTTTCTGTTGAAAAGGACAGACAGAAGATCGAGGTTACTATCCCTATGAAGGGATCGATCATCAGATCTGAGCAGGTATCAAACGATATGTACGTATCAATCGATCTGGTTGAGGAGGTTATCGAAAGACAGCTTCAGAAGTATCGTCATAAACTCATCACCAAGCAGCAGGAGCCAGGTGAGTTCTTCCAGGACGATTACATCGATGATGACTCAGATGACGATGATTCATCTCAGATCAAGATCCAGCGTACGAAGCACTTTGGCATCAAGCCTATGTATCCTGAGGACGCCTGCGTTCAGATGGAGCTCTTGGGACATGATTTCTTCGTATTCAGAAACGCAGAAACAGACGAGGTAAATGTCGTTTATAAGCGTCGTGGCAACACCTACGGCCTTATCGAGCCTGAGTTCTGATCTCTATTTTGTCTCCGTAGAATCGGGCGGCAGGGGCACAAGTTCCTGCCGCTTTTATTTTTTACTTTGGAGCAGTTTTATGCGCACAGTATTAACACTTATTTATGTAGTATTTTTTCTTATCATGTCTTACCCGGTCTCCGGCATCCAGTGGCTTATAAGTCCTAAGGACGAGCGAAGGCGCAAGCTCATGCTGCTTTCGTATGTGCACTGGGGCTTTCGCTGTGTTGAAAAATTATCCGGTTCGAAGGTCACGGTAAACGGTCAGGAGAACATCCCGAAGGATCGGCCGGTTGTCTACATCAGCAACCACCAGAGCATCTATGATATAGTAGTTACATACAGCCGTATCCCGGGCTTCTGCGGTTTCATCGCCAAGGAATCGCTGTTACGGATCCCGGGTTTAGGCTGGCTTATGAAGAGGCTTTACAGCTTAGGCATTGACAGAAGCAACCTTAAAGACGGCCTTAAGGTCATCCTCAGGGCGATAGACGAAGCAAAAAACGGCATCAGCATCTGCATCTACCCGGAAGGAACCCGTTCGAAGGACGGCGAGGTTCACGATTTTCACGCCGGCTCATTTAAGGTGGCTGTCAAGTCCGGTTGTCCGGTGATCCCGGTCGCTGTAACCGGTACCAGAGATATCCTCGAGTACCACTTCCCGAACATAAAGAAGTCGGATGTCACCCTTTCCTTCGGAAAACCGATAGAGACAAAGGGCATGAGCCGCGATGAGCAGAAAGAGCTGCCGGACCGCGTCAGGAACGAGATCATAGAAATGATGAAGAACTGAAACGGAGGCCTGTGAAGAGAGCAGGCCTTATGTATGATTTCAGGCAAAAAAAGAGGACCGCCTCGCGGCGGCCCTTGTAAAAGAGGGGGAGTATGAAAAACGAAAACAATTTCCGTCTCAAAGGATTTATTTCCTTTGATGTTTTATATAATACATGGGGATTGTGATTTATTTGTGAACTAGAAATGAAACGTTTATTAAGTAAATCGTTTCCATCCTTGTGCTGACGTTAAAATCAAAAAACAGATCAGGAGATTTCCAGATGAAAGCAAAATACGGGATCATCACTGGGGCAAGCCGCGGTATAGGCCGCGCTGTCGCTGAAAAAATGGCCGGCGAGCACATAAACCTCGCTCTCTGCTGTAAAAAGAATATCAATAAGCTGAACGAGCTCTCTGAAGCTCTGAAGAATAATTTTCATATCGAGGTGCTGACCTATCAGACAGATGTCGGCGATCCCGATTCCGTCAGGACTATGGCCCGCGATATAAAAAGCCATTTCCCGCGGACAGACTATCTGGTAAACAACGCCGGGATCTCATACGTAGGCCTTCTTACCGATATGAGCAGCGAACAGTGGGAGCGGATGCTCTCTGTGAACCTGTCATCTGTTTTTTATATGATGAAGGAATTTGTACCTGGAATGGTCCATGAAAAATCCGGCTCGATCCTGAATGTCTCCTCGATGTGGGGAACCGCCGGCGCTTCGTGCGAGGCTGCCTACTCAGCCACTAAGGGCGGCGTAGACCTTCTGACTCGTGCCATGGCCAAGGAGCTCGCTCCGTCAGGCATCAGGGTAAACGCCATTGCTCCTGGCTGCGTAGATACTGATATGAACGCTGTTTTTTCTGAAGACGAAAAAAAAGATCTCTGTGAAGAGATCCCTTTAGGCAGATTTGCCACGGTCGATGAAATAGCTGATGCCGCCTGGGCGCTTATGAATCTGTCCTATGTGACAGGACAGATTCTTGGTGCTGACGGCGGATTTTTATAATTTCAACAGTACCATTACTTATCGAGATATTCAACAAGCGCGTTTGCAATCAGAGCTGAAAATGAGATTCCTCTCCTGTCAGCCTCCTCACGTGCCTGCATATACATATCTGGTCTCATGGTAAGTGTGTACTGCTTCTTTTTATTTGCAACTCTTGGACGTCCTCTTCTCTTTGAAGACGAGTCCTGCTGGTTGTCGGCCGTATAATTATCCATGATAGCAACCTCCTTTGCAATTTCCTTCTCTGTACTTATATTAGCTTAATAAAAATAATCTGTCAATAATTTTTGAATGTTTTTATATTATTTTCATAGACTGAACGCAGAATAAATATAATCATTACACATATACGGCTAATCTATGGTCCAAAGTAAATAACGTTTCTCAACCAACAGATAAAAGCTAATAATCAATATCATTGATTTTATCAAAGTCCTTGTCCAAATTCAAGTTTAAAACTTAAGTTGC
>JBJELA010000141.1:0-2509 GCA_051878915.1 Candidatus Weimeria sp. | reverse complement strand
CAGGACAGGCAGTTTTTTCGGGCTGGACTATATCTATTCGACTCTTACGAACAGTGACGGAGCAGATCCTCTGGATTTTCCGGCTCTGATGAAAAACCCGGCGGAGTTCGAGGTGGTGGCGACTGACGCAGTCACAGGGCATGCTGTTTATTTTGATAAGAGCGATATGAGCCAGGACCATTACGAGGCGATAAAGGCGAGCTGTGCTCTTCCTGTCATGAGCAATCCCCAGGTAGTGAACGGCAGGGAATACTTTGACGGCGGAGTCAGTGACTCTATTCCTATCCAGAGGGCATACCAGAAGGGAGTAAGAAGGGCAGTAATTATTTTTTCAAAGCCTGAAGGTTTTCTGATGCAGCCACAGAAACACAGAGCGATCTATTCAGTGGCTCTGCACAGATATCCGGCAGTGGTCTACCGCCTGAATCACAGACATGAATTCTATAACAGACAGATCACTAAGGCAAGAAAATTAAGAGATGAGGGCAGGGTGCTTACTTTTTCACCATCCTCAAAGATAAAGGTCGGTACCTATAAGGTCGATCAGGATGTGATGGAAGCGCTTTACGCAAATGGAAGACGGGATGCAGAGGCGAGAGTTTCAGAGCTTAAGGAATTTTTAGGACTGAAATAGGAGAATCATATTGAAAGGGAAAAATTTCTGCCTGGCATTTTTGCCACCAATCCTTATCCTTGGCATTCAGAGCCTGGTTTCAATGATTGCCGTAGGAATAACCTTTTTAGGATCAGCTGTAAAAAGCGGTTCGCCACAGACTTATCAGAGCTATCTGTCAAAGATTTCATTCGGGAATCTGGAAGCAATCTCGCTGCTTGTCTACAGCATAATAGCGATAGCAGTCTTCGCGCCGTGGTGGGCAAAAAAGAGAGTGGCTTTTGAGTCACGCAGGATGTCATTCAGAGGGTTTAAGCCATTTCGTCTTATCCTCGGCATCGTGCTCTTTGTGATCGGAGCCCAGATAGTCTGCAGCTTTCTTCTGAATTTTCTTGGGGCGGCTTTTCCAGGTGAGCTGGACAGGTATTCAAAGCTCATGAAAGAGGCCGGACTCGATCTCTCAGGCATTACGCCGGCTATGGTCATCTATTCCGCGGTATTGGGACCGATAGCGGAGGAGCTTGCCTTCAGGGGGCTTACTCTCGGCTACTTCAAAAAGGCCCTGCCTTCATTCGCTCTGGCGAATATTTTTCAGGCACTGCTCTTCGGGCTTATACATATGAATTTTCTGCAGGGAGCGTATGCCTTTGTAGTAGGGCTGCTGCTCGGATATGTGGCACATAAGACAGGCAGCCTCCTGCTTTCGATGGTTCTCCATATATGCTTTAATTCAAGCTCATTTATCCTGGAGACAGTGTCTCCGAAGTTTATCAACAGTGGAGCATTCTGCGCCTTTGCGGTGCTGGTGCTTTCCATGATGGCAGTCTACGTGGCGATTGTTCTGCTCATCAGCTCTCAGCCAATGGCTAAGGAGAAATAATGTCTTTTGTACATCTGCACACGCATACGCAGTATTCGATCCTCGACGCGTCGAATAAGATAGACAATTACATACAAAGGCTTAAGGACCTCGGGATGAGCGCCGGAGCGATAACTGACCATGGAAACATGTACGGCGTCATCGAGTTTTATCAGAAGGCCATGAAGGCAGGAATAAAGCCTGTCATAGGCTGTGAGATGTATGTGGCGACAGGGAGCAGGTTTGATAAGTCTTCTCAGAAAGGTGATACGAGATACTATCACCTTGTTTTATTATGTGAAAATATGACCGGCTATAAGAACCTGATAAAGCTGGTCTCGATCGGAAATACAGAAGGGTTCTATTTCAAGCCGCGCGTAGATCACGAGTGTCTTGAAAAGTATCACGAAGGCCTTATCTGTCTCTCAGCCTGTATCGCGGGAGAAGTGGCGCAGAACGCGCAGGTCTCATACGAAAAGGCAAAGGAGGCTGCGCTCTGGCATGACAGCGTCTTCGGCCGCGGCAATTATTTTCTTGAGATGCAGGACCATCAGGATGGAAGCCTTCTGCAGAAGGTCACAAACCAGACAGTCATAAGGATCCATCAGGAAACGGGGATCCCGCTTGTAGTCACAAATGACTGCCACTATACTCTTCCGGAGGACGCGGCTGCTCACGATATCCTCCTGTGCATGCAGGAGAATAAGCTCGTGACGGATACCGACCGCATTACCTACGAGGGAGGACAGTATTATGTCAAGAGTGAGGACGAGATGCGTTCACTTTTCCCGGAATTCGATGAGGCAATAGATAATACCGGAAAAATAGCCGACCGCTGCGACGTCCGTTTCGAATTTAACGTCTATAAAAAGCCTGCCTACACCCTGCCTGAGGGACATGAAAACCAGACGGCGCTGGAATTTCTGACGGCGCTGATAAAGAAAGGCTTCAAGGAAAAGTTTGAGGACAACCCGGAGTATGATGCCGGTCAGGTGGAGGCGATAAGGAAGGACACCGAAGATGAGCTCCGCGTGATC
>JBJELA010000140.1:0-2517 GCA_051878915.1 Candidatus Weimeria sp. | reverse complement strand
GATTTCCGTACCATCTGCCAGTTTTTGGCTTTTGGTACGGAAATTCACTGCTTGCTTGTTCTTGTCTTCCGTACCATTTGTCTATTTTTGCGTTTTGGTACGGAAATCCACTGCTTTTTAACTTCGCCCATCCGGTCCTACATTAAGACTAGCAAGCTTTATCAATTCAAGGCTGTGCCCGACCATTCTGCTACGTGTGACTTCCGGGTTTTCCTGTTTTCACACGTAGGCAGGTATCAATTATTACGTGTGACTTCCGGGTTTTCCTGTTTTCACACGTAGCCAGATCTCTAGTATTACGTGTGATTTCCGGGTTTTCCTGTTTTCACACGTAAGCAGGTATCAATTGCTACGTGTGATTCCCGGACTTTTCCTTTTTCACACGTAGGTAGGTATCAATCATTACGTGTGATTCCCGGATTTTCCAGTTTTCACACGTAAGCAGGTATCAATTATTACGTGTGACTTCCGGGTTTTCCAGTTTTCACACGTAAGCAGGTATCAATCATTACGTGTAATTTCCGGATTTTTCCTTTTTTACACGTAAAAAAGTGTAGAAAAAGTGCCAGGAGCCTTTCTCCTGGCACTTTTGTAAAAAGCTCAGAAAATACCAGGCGCACTTCTCCTGGCACTTTTTAACTTCGCCCATCCGGTCCTCCATTCAGACCAGGCTGCATTAACAATTCAATGCTGTGCTGCGTGTGATTCCCGGATTTTCCAGTTTTTACACGTTTGTAAATACTGACGTCTCTTCTTTCAGATCCTTTGCTATCTTCTGGTTCTCATCCATCCTCTGGGTGATCGAATCCATATCGTTGACAAGAGTCTGAGTGCTGTTTGCAGCGCCTGTGACTCCCTGCGCGCCCTCACTGATGGAATTCGAGATGGAGCTGATGGAATCAGCGATCTCCGTAGCTGTAGACTTCAGCTCTGCTGTCGAAGCCGAGAACTCTGTCATCAGCTGCTCGATATATGTAGCGTTTGTCTTGTAGCGTCCGCCGTCATCCACGAAATCACGGAACTCAGGAAGAATAGAATCCTTCATGTAGTTTACCAGATCCTGAGAATGGTCAGCAAGGTTGTGAACAGCCACAGTGATGACCTCGTTGATCTTCTGGATATTTGAAGCGGCCTCACGGCTTGAATCTGACAGATGTGAGATCTCCTCGGCAACTACCGCGAATCCTCTGCCGGCTTCTCCTGCTCTGGCTGCCTCAATTGAAGCATTCAGTGAGAGGAGGTTTGTCTGACTGGCGATAGAAAGGATATCACCTGAAAGCTTGTTTACCTCATCAACGCTCTTGGCGTCCTCAATAGCCTGACCTAATACATCGAGGATCTCTGAAACCTTCTGATCCGTATTCTCCATATTAGAACGCGCCTTTGCCTCCATCTCGTCGGCCTGGCCCTTCATCTGCTTCAGGTAATCTCCGATTTCGTCAGACTTTCCGGCGATGTCGTTTACTTTTTCAGAAACATCCTTCGCGTTCTGCGAGATCACAGAAGCGTTGCTCTCGACCTCCTGCATAGTGGCGGAGAGCTCCTCTGTAACTGCGGAAAGATCCGCGGCCGAACCGTTTGAAGTCTTTACAGAACCAAGAACATCTGAAACGACAGATTCCATCTTGTCGGAATTCAGAGTGATAGAAGCGAGAACGTTCTGCAGTCTCTCGAGGAATCTGTTGATTCCGTAAGCGAGCTTTCCGATCTCATCCATCCTTTCAACCGAAACTCTCTGTGTCAGATCTCCATGCCCCTCGTCTATGCCTCTGATGATACTGTGAAGCTGTTTCTCTGCAAGGATCAGCGGATTTACGACATACTTCATTACAAGTACGAAATCTACGAGCACTGCAAGGATGGAAACTATTACAGCAGCCATGTTAAGAACTGTTGTCGAATTATATACCCTTGTCAGGTCAGATCTCTTGTCAGAAGCATCCTTCTCCACCTGTTCCTTGATGCTGTCGATCGTGGAGCTCATGGAATCAGCTGCTTTAGCCACATCATTGTTTGCCAGATAATACGCAGTCTCGTTATCGAGCCTTGATGAAGCAGCTGTGAGCTTATTCACTGCCTTCTTCATCTGAAGATACTCTTCAGCGAGCTTCTGGTTCATTTCCTGTGACTGCGCGTCTGTCGAGGAATTCAGGTTCTGGTTCAGAGTCTTCTCAAGAGAAGCTTCATCTGACTGTATCGACTCGACCATTTTGATCTTAGTTGAAAAATCAGTCGAGACGATATGTGAAAGCGATGCCCTGTAGATATCCTGGGACAGCTCCCTTATAGTAGAAAGGTTTTCGATGTTATTCATGGACTCGTCTGCTATAACAGTCGAGCTCTTATTTATCCTTGCAAGACTTATGTTGCTGATGATGTTTGAGATAATAGCCACCGCTCCCAGAATACTAAGGGCCGTCAGGATAAGTCCCCTGACACTGGTACGGATGGGCTTGGTGTTATTTACGATTACTGTCTTTTTCACTGACATTCTGATGCCCTCCTTATTCTGTCACT
>JBJELA010000139.1:0-2520 GCA_051878915.1 Candidatus Weimeria sp. | reverse complement strand
TCCATCGATTTTTACCTGGCTTACTGCTGTTCCAGGAAGAGATGAAAGCATGATACGTCTCATGGAATTACCAAGAGTGATACCATATCCACGCTCAAGAGGCTCTACGATAAATCTGCCATACCTGTCATCTTTACTGATCTCGTCGATCCTGATATTCGGTTTTTCAAATTCGAACAATTTTTGTCCTCCGTATTTGCTGATACCTATAGTTACGGGCTTTAAGTATAAAAATACTTAAAGCTCTCGACTCAGGGTTTATTACTTCGAATACAGCTCGACGATAAGCATCTCATTTACAGGAACATCGATCTGATCCCTGTTTGGAAGCTCCTTGATGGTACCAGTCATGGTATCTGCATTGTAATCGATCCAGTCTGCGATGATACGTCCGCTTGTAGCCTCAGTGATATCTTTGAATCTCTGACTGCTCTTACCCTTCTCTGTAACTGTGATAACGTCTCCAGCCTTTACGAGATATGAAGGGATGTTAATCTTCTTTCCGTTTACAAGAATGAACTTATGGTCAACGATCTGACGTGCCTCACGACGGGTACGTGCAAGACCCATACGGAATACAACATTATCGAGACGGCTCTCAAGCATGCGCATAAGGTTCTCACCTGTCATGCCCTTCATGTTTGCTGCCTTCTCATAGTAATTTCTGAACGGCTTCTCAAGTACGCCGTAGATGAACTTAGCCTTCTGCTTTTCTCTCAGCTGAAGCTTGTACTCTGAAGGCTTTCTGCCCTGGTGAAGAGGAGTACGTCTGCTCTTCTTGTCAACTCCGAGATATGCCGGCTCTAAACCTAAAGATCTGCATCTTTTAAGAATTGGTGTCTTATTAACTGCCATCTGTCTTATACCTTCCTTTCAATCAGACTCTTCTGCGCTTTGGTGGACGGCATCCGTTATGAGGAACCGGAGTAACATCACGGATTGAAACAACATCGATACCACATGCTGCGATAGCACGGATAGCTGCTTCTCTGCCTGATCCTGGTCCTTTAACAAATACGTCAACGTTCTTAAGTCCGTGTGGAAGTGCTGCCTTAGCTGCTGTCTCAGCTGCTACCTGTGCAGCGTACGGAGTGGACTTACGGCTTCCTCTGAATCCAAGGCCGCCTGCTGATGCCCAGCTTAATGCGTTTCCTGCTGCATCTGTAATAGTAACGATTGTGTTATTAAAAGATGCCTGAATATGTACCTGGCCGTGCTCAACGTTCTTCTTCTCACGTCTCTTTGCGGCCTTCTTAACTACTTTAGCCATTTATATCAACCTCACTTCTTCTTGTTAGCAACAGTTCTCTTTGGTCCCTTGCGTGTACGGGCGTTTGTCTTGGTCTTCTGACCACGTACAGGAAGTCCCTTTCTGTGTCTGATGCCTCTGTAGCATCCGATTTCCTGAAGTCTCTTGATATTCAGGGCTGTGTCACGACGAAGATCACCCTCTACAAGGATTCCCTCCTCTGCGATAACCTCTGAAATCTTCTTTACTTCATCATCTGTGAGATCCTTAACTCTTGTATCAGGATTTACTGCTGCCTTCTCAAGAAGACGGTCAGCTGTAACTCTGCCGATTCCGTAGATATAGGTAAGGCCTATCTCAATTCTCTTCTCTCTCGGTAAATCTACACCTGCGATTCGAGCCATGTGTATTTACTCCTTTATCTGTAATAATTCACTTCCGGACATCTCCGGATCTGGTTTTTAAAAATCCAACTGACAGCTCCGGTGTCCCGGCCTGAAATGTGTGTCAGCCTTCAAATGACATCGACCCTTATCTGTGTAAGGATCATGCTCCCCGGTATGTAATGTTGGGAGCGATGCTTGTGTCCTGCCTGGCAGAACCATTTGAATGTATTTATGTACTGATGGGAAGTGTCCCATCATTCAGCCGCCATAGAATACATCAGGAGACGGGGTGCATCAGCCCTGTCTCTGTTTGTGCTTAGGGTTCTCGCAGATAATGCGGATCTTACCCTTCCTCTTTATGACCTTGCACTTCTCGCACATAGGCTTTACAGAAGATCTGACCTTCATATAACGACTCCTTTCTTTAAGAATTTGTATGACTTTTTCAGGGCGTATTTCACCCATGAAAAAACGTCCGTGTAATATTATACTCAGACGCTTTCAATAACTCAATATTTATTTTGTTCTTTTTTTCGTACAGTCCCTTATTTTTTAAAAAATATCACTTATCTCTCCAGATGATCCTGCCTTTTGTAAGGTCGTACGGACTCATCTCGATAGTGACCTTGTCTCCCGGAAGGATACGGATATAGTTCATACGAAGCTTTCCGCTGATGTGAGCCAGAATCTGATGACCATTCTCAAGCTCTACCGAAAACATAGCATTTGGAAGCTTCTCCAGTACCTTTCCTTCTACTTCAATAACATCTGCTTTAGACATTTCAATACTCCTTGGTTCCAAGACCTGTATATATTCTGATTACTTTTTTTATCCAGAGATCCTTAAAATCATTTTCCTTTTCAGAGACTTCTGCAGCTTCAGCC
>JBJELA010000138.1:0-2520 GCA_051878915.1 Candidatus Weimeria sp. | reverse complement strand
CCCTCGCCGATAGCCTTTAAGTAGCTCTCACGCACAAAAAGCGTGGTCTCCTTCTCATAGGCGTCAAGAAGCCTGCTTCTGTATTCATCCTGCCCTGAAAGCCCAAGCTCTCCGATGAGAAGCGCTGCGCTCTTCCTGCTCTTCGCGTCATCACATCCAAGGCTTTTTACCAGCGCCTCTATGGCATCTCTATCTCCAAGAAAAATATCACAGGTGCCGCGGTCTTCCCTGATCTTTGTTCTGATAGCTGACAGCGTCTGCCGCAGATCCTCATTTTTCTTTAATTTTTCAAGCAAAATTTCCATAAGAATATATTAGCCGAAATTTACAAAAAAATCATCATTTTTGTATACTGTCAGTCCCTTTTTGGTAAAATTGCACAAATTTTGGTCTCCATTTTTGTGAATTTTGTCGGATTGACTATTGCCAAAAAGCCGTCCCGGGATTATACTATAAGAGACTTAAGGAATGAACCCCCTTCAAGATTCCTTAAATCATTTCCCCTTTTATATTTTTATAACCCCCCTTTTTGAAAGCATCCTTCCCCGGGATGCTTCCTTTTTTTATAATTATTCACGGCACCTCCCCCACAGAAGTATGCCCTAAATAGTAGCTTTTTATCAAAAATCCCCTGATCCGTATGGCATTCTTAAGCCTGCGGATCAGGGGTATTTTTTTCTTATTCATTCCTGTCAGTTATATCAAAGAATGAGCCTACAAGTCCTACTATCTCTCCATTCTTGTCATAGAGCGGAGACTTGGTAGCGACTATTTCGCGCTGACGGCCCTGGATAAGGTTCTTGGTGCAGTCAGGACCGCTCTTTTCACCCTGCAGGACCTTTTCCTCGATCGCTTTGAATTTTTCAGGATCGGTGTGCCAGCCCATGTCTTCATCAGTTTTTCCGATAATATCAGATACAGACTTGAAGCCATACGCATCAAGAAACGCCTTATTGGCTCCCTTGAATTTCCGGTTCTTATCCTTCCAGAATATCGGCACAACTGAGTTCTCGATAATGCTTTTGTAAAAGTTCTCTTCACCAGAAGCATCTTTTTCTTTGGAATCGAGCCTGGAATAGACCTCCGTAACATCAGCATAGGTCACGTATTTTAAGGTTGCGTGCTTCCTCTTCTGTGGGATGGCCTTTCCCTCAAAATACCTGGTCGCTCCATCGAGAGAAGTGTATTTTATCAGAGGCTTTGAGCCGTTGATAAAATAAGTCACCAGCTCATCGTAGGTAAAGTTCAAGGTCTCAAGCATTACATCGCTGGCGAGTATGACTCTGTCCATATCATCAAGAACCTGAAAAACGACAAGCATTCCAGGGAAAGATGTCAGGTATTTCTTTTCCTGCTTGTTAAAATGAAATTCGCCTTCCATAAGCGCCTCCTTTTTCTAAGCTTTTTTAGTACGAATAGTATCAGTCAGTAATCTTTATATGCAGCTCCTCAAGCTGAGCGTCGGTCACCTTTCCAGGAGCGCCCATCATAAGGTCTGCGGCATTCTTGTTCATAGGGAACGGGATGATCTCTCTTATCGAATCCTCAGCGGCAAGAAGCATAACCATTCTATCGATTCCCGGAGCGATTCCTGCGTGTGGAGGTGCTCCGTAGCTGAATGCGTTGTAGAGAGCCGGGAACTTCTGCTTTACATCGTCCTCGGTAAGGCGGACAAGCTCAAATGCCTTTACCATGATCTCAGGATCGTGGTTTCTTACGGCTCCTGATGACAGCTCGACACCGTTTACTACGAGGTCATACTGGTCGGCCATGATCGTGAGCGGATCTATCTCGCCCTTCTCAGCCTTCTCAAGCGTCTCAAGTCCGCCCTTTGGCATAGAGAACGGGTTGTGGCAGAACTCAAGCTCGCCAGACTCCTCGCCGATCTCGTACATCGGGAAGTCGACGATCCAGCAGAACTGGTACTGCTCCTTGTCCATATGTCCTGGAACTCTCTCACCGAAGGTCTTTATGACAGCTCCGATAGTCTTCTGAGCCTGTGAAAGCTTACCTGCTGAGAGAACCACAAGGGTGTTCTCCTTAAGGCCGAGGGCCTCCTTTATCTTGTCAGCCGCAGGCTTTACGAACTTTGAGATGCCTCCGGCGATCTCGCCGTTCTCATCGATCCTGAACCAGTAAGGCTTACTGCCGCTGATGACCTCTACATCTGCGCAGCCCTTGTCGATGAACTTTCTGCTCTCGTGGAAATCAGAGATCACACAGGCCTTTACAGAAACGCCATCCTCATCGAATGGTCCGAATCCAAGGCCCTTCATCAGGTCTGTCACATCTGTGGCTGTAAGGTCGATACGCAGATCTGGCTTGTCAGTTCCGTACTTTTCAAGTGCAGTAAGGTATGGAATACGTACGAACGGCGCCTTTGTAGAGCGGTCGTAGGTACCGAATTTTTCAAATACAGGCGGAAGGATATCCTCGCAGACATCGAAAACATCCTCCTGTGTAGCGAATGCCATCTCCATATCGAGCTGGTAGAACTCACCAGGAGATCTGTCTCCTCTG
>JBJELA010000137.1:0-12519 GCA_051878915.1 Candidatus Weimeria sp. | reverse complement strand
ATTTTTCAAGAAAAAAGGCACTTTTAGAGTTAATCAGCAGACACTACATAATTTAGTGCCTCATAGAAGAACGACTCTTCTGCTGATTGCATTGTCATATATTCTTTTTTATTAAAAATCCGTTTGACTTTATATAATAATATATCTGGAAAATATACAATTTTTAATAACGTGCGCCTATAAGATCCACGTCTTTGTTTAAGTATTCTTTGCATTTTCCATTCCAATTTGTCTGTTGCCTGCCTATTAACAATAATCTCATCTGTTGCAGAATAATCATTCATCAATCGCGTTTTCCATTTTTTAAATTGCCCTCTTGAAATGCCCGTATCTGCTTCATACCAAATAACCGGAAAGTTGCAATATCCTTGTACTATACCGTCCGCATGCATTATTCTATAGATGCCATCCTCTGCGTATATTACTTTTCCAACTATCTGATCCATATATTTTTTCATGCTGCTTGCTCGACATAACGTAGACGCCCCCAGAGTGATATCTTCGAATACTACATAATATTTTCTAATAGTATCAGGATTTTGATCTTTCCCATAAATCCTCAATATTCCAGGGTTAGTTACATCCTTTTCGTATCGCAGCCTGTTATTTTCTTCACTGTAATATACGGCAGCGCCAAATGATAAGTCATAATTATTATCTTTTACATATTTAAACCACTTCGACAATGTTTCAGGCAGGTACAAATAATCTCCTGGAGATATCAATTTTATATATTCCCCTTGTACATACTTTAACGCCTTGTAAATATTTTTGACTGTTCCACTGTTGACTTTACCTGAAATCAGCTCATAATCATTAAAATTCAATTCTTTTAAAAACTGTTCGGCTTCATAAAACAGATTATTTTTCGATCCATCATCGGTAATAATCAGCTGTAGACTAATATTCTTTTGTCTGACTACAGAATAGATGGTTCTTTTTAGCTTTATTACATCTGGATTATAAGAAGCAATGATAACTGTAATCTGAAACCTGAATGGTTTATTATTTTTATTAAGTGTCACAGAGATATCCTCTTTATCTGTATCTTAGTCCGCCCTGCGTTCCTAAATTTTCTTATATGAAAATATTCTTGTCAATATTTTCTCAGCTCCCAATGAATATAAAATATCTGAATACACCCCATACCTGGAGGCATAATAATCTCGTCGATGCATCAAAAAATTACATTGTTTTAAATTAAAATGAGTAATCAGAGATTCCCGAGCTGCTGCGAACTCACTAAACCGTTTGAAAATATCACTTTTTTCTCCCGTCACACATTCTGACAAATCATGAAAATATTTTTTTCTTCTGGAGACAATCGAAATCTGATCAGCTTTAGTTCGATCGCTGGCATATGATTTACCAATCCTACGCGTCTGATTTGATTCATGAAGTCTGTGTGAATCAATGACTTCACTATCCAGGCAGCATGTTCCTATAGCTGCAGCACTCAGTCCTAACAGAATATCATGAAAAAGGAAAAGATCCTTTTTTAAATAAAGTCCGTTGTTTTGAATAAATCTAATGACATCCCTTCTAATCGCCATAGTAAAGCCCGGTCCGGCATACTTACACATCGTTTTAAATGACAGCTCTGAAATCCCCGGATTCTCTCTAATCACTTTTCCGTTTAATAAATCGTTACCCTCTGAATCTATATATTTATAATTTGATTCAACCAGCATTATACTTTTATCTGTAAAAATTTTTTCTATTTTTTCTATTTTTTTTAGATCCCAGATATCATCCTGGTCGCCCAGATAAACGGTATCCCCGCGGCTCATAAATAAGCCATTGATAAAATTATCAAAAAAGCCCAGGTTCTCTTTGTTTTCGTGCAGTTTCCATGAAGTGAGCTTATATTTTTTTATATATTCAGTACAGATATTTATTGTCTGATCCGTGGAGCAGTCATCACAAAGGATCACCTCATCTGCCGGACAGGTTTGCTCTCTAATCGAATCCAGCTGTTCTGTAATATATTTTTCCCCATTATAAAGTGCTATCACTACAGATTTCATAAATATCCTTCAGTAAATAGTGCCTGGCACGCATGTCAGGCACCCACGTGGTCACGCTTCCACTTCGACTTTCTCAAAATCAGAAGCGCCGTGCTTGCAGATCGGGCAGACGAAATCTGGCGGCAGCTCCTCACCGTCATAGATGTAGCCGCAGATACGGCATCTCCAGACAGTCCTGGTCTTCTTCCCTGCTGCCGGAGCCTGCTGCTTCGGCTTGATATGCTCCTGATAATAAGTGTATGTCGCTGACGGCACAGCCGCGTCGAGCACATCCATGTCAGTCACCTTCGCGATAAACAGCGTGTGAGTACCAAGATCAAGTGTGGACTCTACCTCGCCTGAAATAAAGGCATTCGTCCCCTTCGTCACATATAAAAGCCCGTTCGCGCTCTTCTCATAGCAGCCTTCGAACCCGGCAAACTTGTCCACATCTCTGCCTGACTGGAAGCCGAACCTTCTGAACGTGTCAAACTCAGCCTTCTCGGAGAGAATAGAAACATTAAACCTTCTGTCCTTCATGATCAGATCATGAGTGTAGTTCGCCTTGTTCACAGCGATTGAGATCTGATTCGGATCGGTAGTAACCTGAATAGCGGTGTTTATGATACATCCGTTATCATCAGCATGAGTTCCGTCTCCCTTCGCTGTAAGAACAAACAACCCGTAACTTAACTTGTACATAGCCTTTGCATCCATAATAATTCCCTTTCCGGTGATACACCGTACAAACCTCCAGCTCAGCAGTCCGGAAAAATCAGGAGTCAGTCGAAACCATCTGTCTTCCGGAACCACCACCTATACTTTAGCATATTCCGGGGTAAATGTCATTCGATAATAGTAAGTCACGAGAAAGCTTCTCATATATTTTTCATCGGGATGATGAATTTTTCTACAAGAATATAGCCGTAATCATTCGCGGCTGCCCAGCCACGTGTCTGGGCGCGGTAGCTCGGCGAGTGCTTCTCACCTGTGGTGTACGGATTGTCCTTTATACCAAGCCACTGGACATAAGGCGCGTTGCCGACACGGACATATCTGCCGCGCGGATCGATCGTGTTATCCACATTTTTTACAGCACCTGCGTAGAGCGCGAGATGAAGCGCCTGCGAGCGGATGCCGACAGCGACAGCGTGCTTCTCAGCTGAGGCCGCCGACTTGTAGCCGAACGACTTGTAGTGCTCCCTGGCATACGACCTGAAATCGATTCCTGAAGCGCCGTTACCAGTAGCTCCGACACCACCGAAATTGCACTGGTAGATGCTGACGTCGCCGCCGAAACGCAGAAAGCCTGTCTCATTCATCATCTGCGCGAAAAGCACCTCCGCGCGGATATGATATCTGGCTGCCTCCCTGTAGACAATCCTCGTAAAATCATCGATCGTAGCGGCGCCCAGACTCTTATACGCCGACGGATAAACCGACCTTTTCGACCTGTAATACTTAGCCATCTTCGCGGCGCTTACCGTTGACTTTCCAGCTATCGAATAGCCTGTCCTGCCGACCGCCTTTGCGCTCTTCTTTGAATAGGTGTATTTTTTGCCCTTTTTCTTGTAGGCGCGCACACGGAAGGTGTACCTCGTGTTCTCCTTCAGGCCTGTCACAGTGACCTGGTTTACGTCCATTCCCGCAATGCGCTTTACGACTTTGCCCTTCGCGTTCAGCACCTCGTAGCCGCTTGCCCCGTAAATCGGGTACCAGTGGATAGTCAGCGAGGTACCGGTCTTTCTGGTGATTTTATCGGTGTCGCAGTCGTATGGAGTCGCGTAATCATAGCTGTCTTTGTCATAATTGTAGTTATCCGACGAGCTCCTGTTCATGCAGTTTGTGTACGGGCTGCGCAGCCTGATCTGTTTGCTCTTAAGCGACGCCCGCGCCTGAACCGGAAACGCCGAGAGCATAAGCACCGCAGCAATTGCGGCGCAAAAAATCCTTTTCTTCATTTTGCAAATTTATCTGATAGATTATCTGAGTTTCGGCTCTTATTATAACTTGAAATCATGGAAAAATAAACGCTTTTCTTTCGGGCAGCGCCACGGGTTTCGTTTCTGAATTTTTTACGTGTGAAAATGGGAAAATCTGAAAATCACACGTAGGAATTGAGACCTGCCTACGTGTGAAAACGGAAGACTCCGGAAATCACACGTAGCATTTGGGCCCTGCCTACGTGTGAAAACTGGAAAATCCTGAAATCACACGTAACAAGTGAGACCTGCCTACGTGTGAAAATGAAAAAATCCTGAAATCACACGTAGTATTTGATAACTGCCTACGTGTGAAAACTGGAAAATCCTGAAATCACACGTAACAAGTGAGACCTGCCTACGTGTGAAAATGGGAAAATCTGAAAATCACACGTAACATAATGGTCAAGCATAGTTTTGAATTGATCTTGCTCCCCAGTCTTAATAAGAAAACCGGATGGGCGAAGTTAATAAGTGAATTTGCTACACCAAAGACATTGGCAGGTATCATCCTAAGGGTCAGCAGCCTATAAAGAAAAAACCCGGCCACATGACACTGAATTTCAGATCAGTGTCATGCGGCCGGGTTCCACTTATCCGGGTTCTGCTTACCCGGTTTCAGGCTTATCTCTTCACATAAGCATAAAGCTCTTTTGTGGCTGCTCCGCCAGTCAGGGAATCGAGGTTGTTCTCTACATGACCGTCCTCGGTGAAAAGATCATCGCCGTTGGCGGTTTCTGCCCCAGCCGGCTTGGTCGGAGCCTTTTTGTCGATTACAATCGTATCACCTGAATTAGCCTTACCCTCAAGAATGATACGGGCTGCGAGAGTCTCGACATTCTTCTGCAGATATCTCCTCAGCGGACGGGCACCGTACACCGGATCAAATCCATGATCTATGATGTAGCTCTTTGCCTCCGGTGTCAGCTCTACCTTCAGCTCTCTTTCCGACAGACGATCGTTCAGTCTTCTCATAAGGAGACCAACGATATGACCGATATTATCCTTCGTAAGCGGATGGAACATAATGATCTCATCAAGCCTGTTCAGGAATTCCGGTCTGAAGGCCTTCTTCAGGTCAGCCTCAACAGCGGCTCTCGCGCTGTCAGAAATCGTACCGTCGCTGTTGATTCCATTCAGGAGCTCCTCAGAACCAAGGTTCGAGGTCATGATGATGATCGTGTTCTTGAAGTCCACGGTTCTGCCCTGTGAATCAGTGATACGGCCATCGTCAAGAACCTGGAGCAGGATATTGAACACATCAGGATGAGCCTTCTCTACCTCGTCGAAAAGCACGACGGAGTAAGGCTTTCTTCTGACAGCCTCAGTCAGCTGGCCGCCTTCATCGTAGCCCACATATCCTGGAGGCGCTCCGATAAGACGGGAGACTGAATATTTCTCCATGTATTCGGTCATATCGATACGGACGATATTGTTCTCATTGTCAAAAAGCGCCTCGGCAAGAGTCTTCGCAAGCTCAGTCTTGCCGACACCGGTAGGTCCGAGGAAGAGGAACGAACCGATAGGTCTGTTAGGATCCTTTATTCCGGCGCGGCTTCTAAGGATGGCATCGGTTACTTTTTCAACAGCGTCATCCTGACCTACGACTCTCTTATGGAGAACATCGCCCAGGTGAAGGATCTTCGAGCGCTGCGACTCATTCAGCTTTGTCACAGGAATTCCGGTCCAGCGGCTTACTACCTCTGCGATCTCATCCTCATCAACTGCTTCGTGAACGAGCTTTAAGCTGTCAGCCTTTACCTCTGCCTCTTCAGTATTCAGCTCTTTAGTCAGGGCAGGCAGCTGGCCGTTCTGGATCTCAGCCATCTTCGTATAGTCGCCATCACGCTCAGCAAGCTCCATCTGCTTGTGCAGGTCAGCAATCTTCTCACGAAGCTTTGCAGGGCGGTCAACGGCATTTTTCTCATTTTCCCATTCAGCGTTTAAAGCAGTAAGCTTGTCGTTGTTCTCAGCGAGCTCTTTTCTGACATCCTCGAGACGCTGCTTCGACATATCGTCAGTTTCCTTCTCGAGAGACATCTCATCGAGCTTCAGCTGGATATTTCTGTGCTCGAGCTCATCGATCTCCTCAGGCTTCGAGTTCTTCTCGGTCTTTATCTGGGCGCAGGCCTCATCGATAAGGTCAATGGCCTTGTCCGGAAGGAACCTGTCGGTTATGTAACGGTTCGACAGCTCCGCAGCCGCGATCAGCGCGTTATCAGTGATACGGACTCCATGGTAGGTCTGGTAATTCTCACGCAGACCACGAAGGATAGTAATAGTCTCGTCAACAGTCGGCTCATCTACGAGAACCCTCTGGAAACGACGCTCGAGAGCAGCATCCTTTTCTATGTACTCACGATACTCGTTCAGAGTCGTGGCGCCGATGCAGTGCAGCTCACCTCTGGCAAGCATAGGCTTCAGAAGGTTTCCGGCATCCATCGAGCCTTCAGTCTTTCCGGCGCCTACTATCAGGTGGAGCTCATCTATGAAAAGTATGATCTGCCCTTCAGACTTCTTCACCTCATTGAGCACAGCCTTGAGCCTCTCCTCGAACTCGCCTCTGTACTTGGCGCCGGCGATAAGGGCACCCATATCCAGTGAAAAAATAGTCTTATCCTTCAGGTTATCAGGCACATCGCCCTTTACAATACGCTGGGCGAGTCCCTCGACTACCGCGGTCTTTCCTACACCAGGCTGACCGATAAGAACCGGGTTGTTCTTCGTCTTACGGCTCAGGATACGAATGACATTCCTGATCTCATCATCACGGCCGATGATCGGATCAAGCTTCTGGTCACGTGCCTTTTTCACCAGGTCCTCGCCATACTTCTCCAGAGAGTCGTAAGTGTCCTCAGGATTATCAGTCGTGACCTTCTGGTTTCCCCTGACTGTCGAAAGCGCCTGCAGGAACCTGTCACGGGTGATGCCGAACTCCTTGAACTTCGACTCGATTGTGCGGTCAGGATACCTGATCATCGAAAGAAAAATATGCTCGACCGACACATAGTCGTCGCCCATCTTCTTCGCCTCGTCCTCCGCGTGGATCAGCACGTCGTTAAGAGCCTTGCCGACATAATTCTGTCCGTTGCCTGACACCTTCGGCAGGTTCTGGACTAGCATAGTCGCGTCATTGGTAAAATAATTGACATCTATTTCCATCTTCTGGAAAAGCATGGGGATCAGGCCGCCGTCCTGCTGCATAAGCGCCAGGAGCAGGTGTTCCTGCGTGATTTCCTGGTTGCCATAGTCGACAGCAAGCTTCTGCGCGTCTTCAATAGCTTCCATGCTTTTCTGTGTAAACTTCTGTATATTCACGGTAGACCTCCTTTCAAAACTCTCTCCGTAGAACAATTATGTTATATCACGATTTGTTAGCACTGTCAATAGGTGAGTGCTAATTTATTTTTAAAAATAAAAGGCACCCCGGAAAGAGGCGCCTCCTTCGCAATAAGCGTTAATTTTTCAGTAGACTGGCAAACTCATCCCTCGGCATCGGCTTGTAGTACAGGTAGCCCTGGATCATGTCACAGTCAGCGTCCCGCAGGAAATCGTTCTGCTCCTTCGTCTCGACGCCCTCAGCGACGATCACGGCGTTAAGGCTGTGCGCCATGTCGATGGTGGAACGGATGATGGCTTCGGCGGCACGGCTCGTGCCGATTTTCCGGATGAAGCCCATGTCGAGCTTTATGGTATCGAACGCGAAGCTCTCAAGCGTTGACAGTGACGACATACCGCTGCCATAATCATCCAGAAGGATGTTGATGCCCATATCCTGCAGCTCGTTTAAGAAATTCATGCCATCCTCCTCAAGGACAGCGTAGGCCGATTCAGTCACCTCGATTTTGATCATTTTAGTCACGTCATCGATCCGTTTGAGCTTTTTCATCAGATAATTTACGAGCTGCGGATTATAGAAATCAATCCTTGACAGGTTCACGGCACACGGAATCGGTTTAAGGCCGTTCTTTTTCCTGTCCTCATTGAAAGAGAGGACAGAGTCGACCATAAACTTCGTAATATTTGAGATCTCGCCATTCTCCTCAAAAACCGGAATAAATTTACCGGGAGAGAGCATACCAAAGCTGTGATGATTCCACCTGATAAGAGCCTCGGCGCTGACGATCTTCTTTGTAGCCACATCGACGACAGGCTGGAAAAACGGCATCAGCTCCCTGTTCTTCAACGCATCGTCGAGATCCTGTGTCAGGACCTGCCTGTTCATATAATCATCGTTCATCTGATTGTCGTATGTGGAGACAAACTGCCTTCTGTCGGTACGGATATTTTTCTCAGCGAGATGCGCGTGGTCAAGCATCATGGAGATATTCGCGGTGCGGTCAGTTATATGGTAGACACCGATGCGGATATTGAATGAGTACTCCCTCGAAGCATCACTGAAAATCCTCGTGGTGACACGCTCCAGAGCCTCTTCGGTCAGATTTTCATCCTTTGTGATAAATCCGAAATGGTCCGCCTCGAAACGGCCGAGGATCACAGGATGAAGCTCTTCCTTCAGCGCGTACTGCTCATTGAAAATGATCATATCGCCATTTTTTCTGCCGAACAGAGTATTAAGCGCCTTGAAATTATCGATGTTCGCGTAGCAGATGGAGTATTTTTCTGAAACGTCCATGCGGTCAAGAAGCTTCCTTGCCGCGTTGATGAAGCCCTCCCTCGAATACTCATCCGTCATCCAGTCATGGTCGAGGATCCGTTCAATGTCCATAATCGTGGCGATCAGCAGATCCGTATTCCCCGGATAAGGGTAGATCTTCAGGCTCAGCGCCTTGCTGCCGTCAGACGAATTCACATGAAAAGTCCGCGCAAAAACGTTCGTCCCCTTCATCTCATACAGGACGTTTGAAATCCTGGTCTCGTCGATAAACACCTGTTTCTCATCATCCACGACCATATTTTCAGAAATGGCGCAGAGCATCTGATCATACCTGTTTATCGAAAGGTCACTTATACCATTCTTTAAAAAATAATCGCTGTAGTAGATGAAATGAACCGACTGGTCTTTGGGATTGATATTAAAAACAGCGTCAAAACCGGACTCTTTGCTGATGTCAAAGGTACGGCCTGATTTAAGGCCGTTGAGGCCTACATATACCGGACCGTTCTTCAGGTCATAGAGCCTGCCGTTTTCTAAGGCCCAGCCCTTTCCATGGAAGGATGCATGCATTCCCCTGATCATGAAATAGCTGCCGTCTGTGATCAGATATAACCGCAGTCCCATGCTCTTTGGCCTTATGATATCGTCGATCATCCTTTTTCCGTCTAAGATTTTTCTGGAAAAATACTGGATATGCGGGATGATATTTATATCAGTAAGCCCGAGTCCCTTCATATGATAGGGAAAATCCGGATCAGACGCTTCGCCCGGCAGCTCAGGGACCATAAACACATCATCAGCCGCGTTTACAGAGCCCGCGGAAAGTCCGATAAAAATACCCTCGAAATCCTCGAGCGCCTCCTTAAGGCCGGCCTCATTGATAAAATGATTCTCCGTCGGACCCTTTCCTCCGGCCAGAAAAACCACGTCAGCCCAATTCATCAGGCTCTTCAGGTCCTCATGGCATCTGCTGTCAAAGGTCTTGACCTCATCCAGAGAAAATCCGGCAAGGCGGAGACAGTCCACAAACTCCCTCTTCTGAAAATCATTTCCCGAAAAATCGTCAGGATCGCTCGCGAAAAAGAGCACCCTTGAATCCTGCTTCCAGAATTTCCTCAGGTTATCAGCGAAGCCATGCGAGTTATCCATAGGCTTCGGAACATAAGTCTCTTCAGTAGCGTAATCTATGAAACTGCTTGTAAGAAAAATGACCATCCCGTCTGTCTCCAAAGAATCATAAAATTTTTCGATAATATTTATATTTTATCATAAATATGGAGTGAATGGGAATATATTTTTTGAATTAACTGAGTCCATTCAGAAGCAGATCAGCAGCCTGGCCTGCCAGCGTATCGAGATCCGGCTTCGGCCCCTCCTCATCTCTCCATCTGAGGTAGATATCAGTCATCGCGGAAAAATAACCGGGACCGATTTCCGGTACTGCCATCCTGTCGTAGTATTTTTTGAAAAAATCATCGTTTAAGAACTGACCTTCGAGCCCGCGGAAAAAAGAGAGATATTCGCTGTCGAAAAAGATCTTCTGAAGTGATATATCATCAGTATTAAGCAGGTGGTAAAACAGCAGGATCCCACCCTGGAGATTATCGGGCTCCAGGGCCTTCAGGCCCTCTGAAAGCTCGTCCGCCAGGTCGGAGCAGATACGTTTCGGCACATCGCTAAGCACTGTGAAATGGCGGTAGAAGGTCTTCCTGTTGATCAGCGCCTCATCCGCAATATCTGAAATCCTGATCTTATCCATCGGTTTCTTCAGGATAAGTCTGAGAAACGCCTGCTTTATCTCCCTGATGCTTTTTACAACTCTTAAGTCTTCGCCCTTGGCCATGATTCAATTCCTCAACAGATACAAATGATTTAAGGCTCATATAAAATTTATCGTTACTATTCACGGCACCTCCCCAACACCCACAGAAGCATGCCGTGAATAGTAACAATTTATCAAAAAAAACACCCCTTTGCGAGGGGCAGTTTTCATGAAAGTTCATTTTATTCTATAATTTTACCACTTTTGTCCTTTATCTGTTGTTTTTATTGAAATCCAAGGAATTTTTTCAGTTTTTAAGTAACCTGTTCCGCAAGTGGAACTCCGGTTATTTTTCAAAGAAAACAGATACAAACGGCAGCAGAATCTCAGAGAGGATACTTCGTCAACAGCTCATTGTACTCGGCCTCGAAATCAGCCTGCTCCTTCTGGGAGAAGCTCTTCAGATACTCGTGAGTATTGTAGTCATTGTCATAAATAGTCAGCATCTCGAGGGCGATGTTCGAGCAGTGGTCAGATACACGCTCGAGCCAGGTCAGGATATCCTCGAGAATGAAACCGATCTCTACGCTGCACTTGCCCTTGCGGAGTCTTTTGATGTGGTTCTCCTTGATCTGCTTCGTCAGGGTATCGATGACCTCCTCAAGCGGCTCGACATGGGTGGCTTCTTTCAGGTCATCCTTGCAGAAGCTGTCCTTTGTCATCTCACAGATATCGTTGATGGCTCTCGTAAGAGTCTCTATCTCTTTTCTGGCATGCTTTGTAAATTCAAGATTCTTATTGTGGATTTCCTCGGCAGACATTACGACATCGATCGAGTGATCCGAAATTCGCTCAAAATCACTGATACTGTGAAGGATAAGCGACAGGCTCTTACTGTCCGCTGACGAAAGCTCCTGGCTCGAAAGCTTTACCAGATATGTACCAAGAACATCCTCGTACTCATCGCCTTCAGCCTCAAGCCTTCTGACCTCGGCCGCTTTGTCAGCGTCGAAATCGAGCAGGACCTCAAGTGAAAGTCTGATGGCTCTGACTGAAACCTCAGCCATCTCACGGGCCTTTCCTCTGCAGAGCTCCATAGCGAAGGCAGGTCTGGTAAGGAATCTCTCGTCGATAGCGATTTTCTTCTTCTCCTCTGCAAGCACCCTGTCCTCTTTCTTATCCGGAATAGTAAGTTCCGCGAGTCTGACGAGCTTATTAGCAAACGGGAAAAGTACGATGGTCGTGCAGATATTGAATGAACTGTGGATCACCGCGATTCCAACCTGATTTGCCGCAGTATTTAAGAAAGCGAAATCCAGGAAATGGTTCAGCGTATAGAATACAGTCATGAAAAGCGTCGTGCCGATCAGGTTAAAGTACAGATGGATCATAGCGGCACGCTTCGCGTTTCTGTTCGCGCCAAAAGATGAAATAATACAGGTAACGCAGGTACCGATATTCTGGCCCATGATAATAGGGATCGCTACTGAATAGTTGACAGCACCTGTCGCGCAGAGCGCCTGAAGAATTCCGACCGAAGCCGATGAGCTCTGGATAATAGCTGTAAGGACAGTTCCTACGACGAGTCCGATAAACGGGTTGCTGAAGGTAGTCATCAGGCTTGTAAAACCAGGATCATCCGAAAGTCCTGATACCGCTCCGCTCATCGCTTCCATTCCATACATCAGGACAGCGAATCCGAGAAGAATGGAACCGACATCTTTTTTCTTCGACTCATTGCCTGTAAAAAGTATAAGTATGATACCGACAGCGGCTAATATCGGTGTAAACGAGGATGGATTCAGAAGCTTAACGAAAACTGAATCGCCGCTTATGCCTGTGAGTGAAAGCAGCCACGACGTAACAGTGGTTCCGATATTCGCTCCCATGATAACGCCGACTGCCTGCGACAGCTTCATGATTCCTGAGTTAACGAATCCAACGACCATAACCGTGGTCGCCGATGATGACTGGATAATGGCGGTAACACCCGCGCCTAGAAGGACTGCGTAAATCCTCTTCTTGGTAAGTCTCTCAAGGATACTCTCCAGCTTGCCTCCTGCCATCTTGGAGAGGGAATCACCCATCACTTCCATGCCGTACAAAAACAGTGCAAGCCCGCCTATCAGGCTCAGGACATCAAAAATGCTC
>JBJELA010000136.1:0-2539 GCA_051878915.1 Candidatus Weimeria sp. | reverse complement strand
CCTACGTGTGAAAATTGAAAAACCCTGAAATCACACGTAGCAATTATGGTCTGCCTACGTGTGAAAATTGAAAAACCCTGAAATCACACGTAGCAATTGTGGTCTGCCTACGTGTGAAAATTGAAAAATCCTGAAATCACACGTAACAGAATGGAAGAACACAGTTTTGAACTGATAATGCTGCCTGATCACTTGCGAAGAAGCACGCACCCGTATCCAGGGATCGTACCGTTAAAGACCTTATCAGAAAGCAGCTCCTTGTAGCCCTTGTATTCGAGGGCGTTTGTCTCGCCGTCGGCGGTGTGGAAGATCAGGACCTCGCCGGAGCTTAAGTGATACTCGAGCAGGCACTTGTCATCGTCAGCGCTTACGTTCGAGTAGCTTCCGGCGGTCAGCGCGTTAATCGTGTGACGGAAGAAAGTGAGACGCTGGTACCAGTGGTACATATCCATATCCTGCAGATCCTTGTCCCAGAGCATTCCGCGCCTGTTGTCCGGATCCTCGCCGCCTGTCATAGCGACCTCGTCGCCGTAGTAGATGAACGGCGTGCCTGGAGTAAGCATCTGGAAAGCAGCGGCAAGAGCCAGCTTTCTCTTGTCTCCGCCGGCCCTCCAGAGGAAACGGCTCGTGTCGTGGCTGTCGATAAGATTCCACATGACAGGAAGGACAGCGCTGTGATACTGTCCGTTCAGGAATCCCTGCTGGGACAGGAAACCCGAAGGTGACAGATTTCCGTCGCAGAGCATGGATCCGATGTTTTTATAGAAAGCGTAGTTCATTACAGAATCCCACTCGTCGCCCTGAAGGAAATCCGGTGAAAAATGCCAGATCTCGCCGACCAGCAGAGCGTCCGGATTTACGGCCTTCACGGCCTTACGGAATTTTTTCCAGAAGGAGTGACCAATCTCATCGGCCACATCAAGTCTCCAGCCATCGATCCCGAAATCTTTTATGTAGTGGCAGGCAACGTCTATTACATAAGAAGCGGTCTCCGGATTTGAGAGATTAAGCTTCGGCATGAATCCCACATACGCGAAACTCTGGAAGGAAGGTTTTGTAGTGTGGCTTCCGAAAGAGACATCTTCGCTGTCGAGATAGTACCAGTTGTAGTATTTTGAAGCCTTTCCGTTTTTCTGAACATCCCTGAAGGCAAAGAAGTCAGGCGAGGTGTGGTTGAAGACACCGTCGAGCATTACGCGCATCCCGGCTGCGTGAGCCTTGTCGATGAGCTCGTGCAGGTCATTCGCGTCGCCTAAGGAAGGATCGACAGAGTAGTAGTCTATAGTGTCATACTTGTGAGAGGTATTCGAGCGGAAGATCGGCGTCATGTAAATGACGTCAACTCCGAGCTCCTTCAGGTAAGGCAGGTGCCTGATTATTCCCTGAAGGTTTCCTTTCAGATCGTCGTCCCATGCAATCGGCGCCTTGTACCAGAGTTTGTCATCGACCTTCTCGGTCGTCGCGAACCTCGTGGGAAAGATCTGGTAGACTACGGCGTTTCTGGCCCAGCCTGGTACATGGAAGGTCTGCTCGCGGCGGGAGATAAGAGGGCAGTCGTACATCGCCTCGACATCGCCCGGCTCGCCTGAGAAAAATCTCGAGTCACCGTACCAGATACGGGCTCCGGCCTCGTCTATCATCTCGAAAAAATACCGCAGGCAGAGCATGTCAGGATTCTTCTTAAACTGCCCGGCCATCGGGATATCTATATCCGCGGAAAAATAATCGTGTCCGAAGTCGCTCGCGTAGCGCTGCATTTTGTAGCAGGCTCTGGTGTCAGCCCGTTCAGGACCTATGTACTTGTCGCGGGTGTGCAGATAGATCGTGCTCATATCGCCGCGGCTGGTGGCAATCCTGATGCGAAGCCTTCCGTCCTCTAAGAAAAATGCGTCACGCTGATCCGCGTAATGTGAAATGCCTGAATATATCATGAAATCTCCTTTTTCGTCATGGTGAAACAGCTGCCGGCAAGCGCGGCAGCGGTTATTTTTACAAGTGCTCTAATGATAACACAATCCCTGTGAAAAAAGAACCCTGACGTTTACGCGCTCCGGACGAAATTCATGAAATAGTCAGAATAATTCATTTTACGTCAAAATCCTTTAAATTGGATTTTTTTCAAAACATCTGTAAATGACTTTACAACCGCAGAAAATTGGTCTAAGATAAGCAGCGTAAAAAATAATAAAACGTTGACGAGAAAAGTAGCTGCAGCCGCTGTCACAGAGAGGAGCACACGTGGATGGAAGTGCTCTGTCAGAGCTGTATGTGAAGACCATCTCCGAGTGACCCTTAATCGGGTCCGGCGACTCCGTTATTAGTCTTGAATTAAGTGGCTGACAGGGCTGTCAGCAAGCAGGGTGGAACCGCGTATATTATACGTCCCTCGCACATGCTTTTTTGGTGTGGTGTGAGGGACGTTTTTTTGTCCCTTGCATGAGGTTTTTAAAGGCTGCTTTGAGCAGCGGAAAGGACAAAATGGATAAGGAAAAGTATTTAGAGGTTTATCGTCATTCACTGGCACACATCCTCGCAAAGG
>JBJELA010000135.1:0-12621 GCA_051878915.1 Candidatus Weimeria sp. | reverse complement strand
TTCATTTTTTTGAAAAAAACTATCTGCGCCGCTCTGTCCAGAACCAACTGTTTTTGCGGTGCGGATAGTATAATACCAAAATTTCCGGGCGTTGTCAACACCATATTTTGATTTTTTTATTTTTTTCAATCAATCCTTTGGTCTGATACTACTTCTTGTTCTTCTTCCGCTGTTCATATACTAATTCTAGCAGATTCTGCTGAAATTTTTCATCTGAGTGATCGCCGATTTCCTTCAGATACCTGGCTCTCTCACTTTTAAGCTCTGAAAGCTCCTCTTCCTTTTCTTTTATCTGTGAATCAAGCTCCTTGACCTTGATTCTGAGATCCTCCACCAAGTCCATATCATCTCTTTCCATTTTTTTCTCCTTTTATATAATCAGACCTCTATTATCAGTTCTCTGTTTGAACGCTTGTATTTTCTGAATTTAACTCCCGCTGAGGACAGCATCTTCTTTGAGGCGATAGTCGACGGCTCATTCTCGTATTTGTCGCTGTCGTAAACTATCTCTTTTATCCCCGCCTGAATAATTGCTTTCGCGCACTCATTACAAGGAAATAGCGTCACATAGAGTGATGAACCCTCGAGGCTCCCGCCCCTGTAGTTCAGGATGGCGTTCAGCTCGCTGTGTGTCGTGTAAAAATATTTATTTTCCAGCGGTGGACCTTCTCTTTTCCACGGAAACTCATCGTCTGAGCATCCTCTCGGAAATCCGTTGTATCCCATGGAGAGTATCTTGTGATCCTGGCTTACGATGCAGCATCCAACCTGTGTATGCGGATCCTTCGATCTCATGGCTGAAAGCTCCGCCACCCCCATAAAATACTCGTCCCAGCTGATATAATCTTCTCTCTTATCACTCATTTAAAGCTCCTTCAGCTTCTCTGGAAGCTCCTCAATCGTCGAGCCAAGAGCCTCAAGACAGATTCCGTACACCTGCAGGTTACCGCCATATGGATCCATGATTTCAAGCTCTTCTCCGACAAAGGATGACAGCACAAAAGTATTCGTTTCATTTGCGCCGGGATAATCGTTTACCACCCTCTGCTTGTGTGACTCTTTCATTGTAAAAATAAGCGTTCCCGGCTTTATATCGCTGTCACTGAGCTGTTCCGATATGAATCCCTCTGTTTCCAGGCCTTTTCCAGCCATAACAGCCTCCGCCTTCTGGTTTAACGGCTCGCCAAATGAGACTACAAGCCCTCTCGCAAGCGCCTCTATCCCCAGATCCGGATACATCTTTTTAAACAGCGCGCAGGCCATCGCTGACCTTGCGTTTCCCTTTTCATCTACGAAAATTAAACGCTTTATTCTCATACCTCAATCACCTGATGAGCGGCTGCCTTAAGCAGTCTGTTCATAATGGCATTTCCGATCTTCGGAGTAGAAAATTCCTCGGAGTAGATAAGCTCCGCCCCGTATTCGTCCATCTGTCTCAGGACATCGAACAGATTGTGAGCGATCTCATACTCATCTGTTCTGTCGCCGATGCTTATGACCTTCCCCCTCTTATAAAGATGCTTCGTTTCCTCGGTAGCAATGATACCGACCTTCTTTCCGTCGTTTTCACCCTCTTCGGCCAGCCTGTTGATTTCTGAAATAACCTTGTCCTGGTCGCCGCTTACGATTTTCAGGTCTCCCTTCGGCGCATAGTGCTTATAGCGCATTCCGGGAGCCTTCGGACGTACATGAACATTCTCCTTGCCGAGGATCCCCGGATCTATCCTGACTTCACCTACTACGCTTTCGAGCATCTCTTTGTTTATATATCCTGGCCTTAAAATAGTAGGCACCTTCTCTGTCAGATCCACTATTGTAGACTCAAGGCCTATCTGGACCGGGCCTCCGTCGATAATAGCGTCTATTTTTCCAGAAAGATCATGTATTACATGCTCTGCCTTGGTCGGCGACGGCCTTCCGGATGTATTTGCGCTCGGAGCCGCTATCATGCAGCCTGACTCACGGATCAGGGCATTTGCTACAGGATGGCTTGGAAAACGCACTGCTACAGTATCAAGCCCTCCAGTGGTTTCATGCGGGATAACCCCGTTTTTATTTACAATAAGAGTCATCGGACCTGGCCAGAACGCGTCTGAAAGCTTTTTGGCCTCCGGCGGGAGGGATGAGGATATTTTTTCCAGCTGAGAATAGTCACAGATATGGACTATCAACGGATTGTCTGACGGCCTGCCCTTTGCCGCGTAGATAGCCTTCGAAGCTCCCGCGTCCTCGGCATCGCCGCCAAGTCCATATACAGTCTCTGTAGGAAAAGCCACCAAGCCTCCTTCTCTGAGTATTTTTGCCGCTGTTCTGATTTTTTCTATATCCGGATGCTCCGGATCTACTTTAATAATCTGTGTATTCATTTCATGTAATTCCCTATTAGTTCCCAGATGCTGCTGTCCTCCTGGCCTTCCTTCCAGAAGGCGCCGCCAGCAAGTTCATTTGACTTCATTGCGTCAAGCTTCAGGGCAAATGACTTTTCATCCTCTATCCAGAGCTGAATCTTTGCGCCATCGCTTGAAAACTCCGCGTAATTCTGGCCAAGGGTATCATCCCAGGTCTCCTGGACATTGTGCTGCTTCAGGTAGGCATCGACATTTCTCATGGCAAGCGTCTTTATCGTAGTCACGTTATCCTTTGTCTCCCAGAGCTTTGAGTAGAACGGCATTCCAAGAATAAGCCTGCTCTTCGGAATCTCCTTGAGAGAGTTCGTTATCGCGTCTTTTACAAAGCCAATGGACGCGTTGCTTCCCGGATCATCGACTGAATAGTGCTCATCGTATGCCATAACTATGCAATAATCCGCGTAGTTGGCCTGAACCTTACGTCTGTAGTGGGAGCTTGACGCTGTCGGAGGGTAGTTGTCGACAGAGAGCACCAGGTCATTTGCTTCACATTTCAGTGAGAGTTCCTTGATAAACTCCATATATCCGTCAGCCGCTGACTTCGGGATCTGCTCAAAATCCACGTTGATGCCGTCGAGATCATATGAGACAGCCTTTCCGATAAGGTTATTTACCAGGTTATCTCTGGAGGAGGTCGTATTCAGGACTGTGGCTGAATCTACAGATGAGTTTTCAAGGTTGCTTACGAGAGCCCATACCTGCACTCCATTGCTGTGAGCTGTCTTTACATAGCTGAGACTCGCTATGTCACTCAGGCCTCCGTCGTTATCAGCGAGATGGAACCAGGTCGGCGAAATAACATTTACGCCCTGCGCGTTCGAAAGCACAGAGGTTATCGATGAATTGGCCGTACGATTAGTCACCTGGTGCCAGAGGAGACTGACTTTCCCATCCATTGTTATATGGTTGTACTTGCGCGCCGCAAGCTGTTTTTTTACAGTTTCTGACTTTGCGACTGAGACTGCTGAATTCTTTACACAGCCCTCGATTCCGTCATCCGTGAGGATCTTCTCCCACTTGCCGTATGACTCGATGACACTAACCTTTGTGCCCTTCTTTACGTCAGCGAGGATCTTGCTCTTCGGGCCGCCGTAACGTCTGGCTTCCGTATCACGGGTAATCTCAGCTGCTTTTTTCTTATATCCGGCCTTCTCGATTACGATTCTGTTCGGATTCTTCCCGGTCGTGACCGTAATATCTGTAAACTGTTTTACAAAATCAAGCGCGATAAATGTCGTATCTGAGTCAGTCAGGATAATCTGCTGATTCTCATCATGCTTCTGCCGGCCCGAGGTATAGTACGTATCACCCGCGTTAACAGAAACGACTTCACTGTCTGTAGTATATCGGAGAACCTTCTCCGTACTGTCATATACATATCCTTCATCAAGGTCTGACTTGACAGTAGAAAGCTCTATGTAAAAATGACCGTCACTGAGCTCTGCGACTTTCTTGTCATTATCATCCTTAATCTGGTTTCCATTAATAAAAAGTGCGGCCTGATCACCGGAAATCCCATAATAGCTTTTGATGCTCATCCGCTCTTTTGTGGGAGCGTATCTGACAGACCATATTGAAAAAGCCGCTGCCGCGATAACAGCAACTAATACAATAAGCACTATAAGCCACTTTGTATTGTTAGATAATCCTTTGCTTTTATTCATCAGAATTTCCCTTCAAATCTGTATATCTGTGATTATAACCCAATCAGGATTTTTTAACAACAAAAAAAAGCCCCGCCAGAATGTCTGATGCATTCCCGGGGCTTAAAGTATCTTTCATCATTTCCAGCCCTTTGCAGTGCAGTTATCTACATACCTGTAACTAACCGATGCTGGAAAAGAGATCAGGGTGTTTTTCCGCTCTCCTCCTTTCAAATCTCATAAAAAACGTTCAACCATTGTAATGTCGTTTTTACATAGCCTGTAGGGATCCTTGAAAAAGCCTGTCTCAATGACACGGGTTTTAAACTCCGTCATAAGCCTTTCTGTATCGCATTTTCTGGCTGAAGCCGTGAACAGGAATTTCCCAGACCGCTGCACACCTTCTGTAAAGTCTGATATAAAAAATCTGTTATTCTTTCTTATATCGTAGTAACACCATGGCGATACATCTCCAAAAAGCCTGAGAATATCGACTTCTTCAAGCATATTCTCATCTGCGGATCCCGCGTCTGCCGCGATGACGATCCTCTCATAGCCTTTTGACTTCAGCATTTTTACGTCCCTTGAGTCCCGGATCACATAATATGTCAGAAATTTATCCGCATATCCGGCTGGATTCAGGTCCACACATTTCATTTCAGAAAGCATACGAAGTACAGTCTCACTTCTGTCTGTAACTGCCAGAGCGCTGCGATATCCTTTCGCCGACGCGAAATAGTTCGACAGGGCGATCGCTGCAGACATGATATCGTAGTGTTCAGTAACAGCACAGACACAGTAACAAACTGTTCTTTTAAATATGTCCTTTTTTCTCGAACCTTTTAAAAATTTCATCATATACCTTCATCACACCCCTGTCCGGAAAAAGAGGATTCTCCTGATACGGCAGACTGATCACCCTGTGTCCCGCGGATCTGGCTAATGCCACTGCCATTCCAGGATTCGCCGGAGTCATCAGAAGAACCGTACTGTCTTTTTCAAGCATTTCTTCCATAAGCTGCCTGCTCTGCCATGGCCTGCTGCCGGTGACATATATAGTCAGATCAGCATCAGCTGCCTTCAGAAAATCCGTTCCACAATCACAGACCAGCATCTCCTCATCTGTCGTCTGCGTCTCTACTGCCGGACCGTAATCTGGTTTTCCTCGAAACCATCTGTGGTATATGATGCCGTTCTTCTCGTAGAAATCCCTGCTGAGATTCTCATTCATCCTGATAAGAAACGGACGGCCGGTCTGATTCGCGTAACAGGTGTTTTTCCCCGTGTAGTTCAGATAAGTCGTTAAGCTGAATGCCGTGTGAGTAGCTCCTACCCCTCTTTCATTCCCTACAACTGCTATTTTTCTAATAAGAAGCCCCTTCTTTTCGGTATTTCTGGCCTGCTGCCCTGCAAGCAGCTCCCGCCATTGTGCCACAGATGAATATCTGGCTGAATCGTCCTTTGATTTTGCTTTTCGAAGCGCTGATCGAAACCAGGATGGAATATATGTGGAACAGTGACAGGCGAGCTCCTCTGCCATAGAAGCCAGCGCTTCCATATCATCGACGCCCGTCACATCCTTCTGTCCGCCTCTAAGGAGTGTCGCAATCCCATAATCTATCAGAATCACTCTGTCCCCTTTGATGATCACATGCTCAGGCTTTAAATCCTGATGACGGATCGGGATCCTCTGTCCATGCAGATAGACCATGATATCTGAAATCCGGATAAGTATATCTGTAATGAACTTAAAATCCACACTCCCGTTTCTCAGCAGATACTCCTGAAGCGAAATTCCCTGTACATATTCCTCTATGAGACAGATTTCCTCGTCATCTTCCCAAAAATCATAAATGAGTGGAATACCAGGTGCTTTCAGTCCAGTGAGGATTTCTGCTTCGCGATGAAGCTGGAAAGCGGCATCCGATATGCGTGTGTCTGTCGTTTTCCCTATTCTTTTTAATACCCTTAGTTCCTTCAGGCCGGTATGTTCGGCTAAAATGACATCCATGCTCTCCGAATGATGCAGCATTTCTACCAGTCTGTATTCTGCCTTTTCTTTTATGGCTCTCTCCTTTCGCTGGCTGTCTTATTGATTCATTTATACTATGAATTACGCCTGCTGCCAATAGAAAAGGCTCAGATTTTATTTTTATTTTCGAAAGTTTATTACTTCTTAATCTTTCTAAACAAATGGTGAAAAAAAAATAAATTCATGCAAAGCACGGTTTACAAACCCACTGTTCTGTTTTATTATTTAAGAACAACTATTTGAAAGAGGAGACCTACTATGGAGATAAGACAATTAGATAAAGACACAATGGAATGCTCCCTGACTTCTGAGGAAGTGAAGAAAAGGGGTATTTCTCTCGATGAGGTGACATATTCATCACCTGTGATGCGTAAGCTTATCCACGAGCTTGCTGCCCTGCTCGCAAAAAAGCACATGTTCGGTTCGAGTTCCTCGCCGTCTGTCGCAAGTGAGATCATACCGCTCGAGGACGGAGGCCTGATCCTCATTTTTTCCATGGCCGATCATTCAAGGGACACGGATCCTCACTACTCTGTCTTCGCGTCTGCGGATGATTCTGACAGCTCTGAAGATCTCACAGAATCTGACGACGCTCCTTCCGATCCCATAGCTGTTTTCAGATCAATACTCGAGGAGGACATGTCCAGGGCTGAGGAAGAAAAATACCTCTACCACTACGAGAGTGAGAATGACTCCGTCAGATATGATATGGCGGTTTTCGAATTTCCCACTCTTGATAAGGCGCTCTGCGCTCTGCTCCGGATAGTGGGTGATGATAAGATTCTGGTAAAAATATATCGTTCACCCGCCGGCGTCTATTTAGCTGTATTGCATTTCTATAATTATGAAAAAGGGATGATAGATGATATAATATCCATTCTGATGGAACTGGGGATGCGGCGTGAAGTAAACTCCTGCTCGGAGCTTTATATAGAGGAACACTGTGAAGTGGCTATGCCTGGAGTATCACTTTTTTTACTGAAGTTTATTTTTCAACACCTAAAATAAAAGCTCCCCGAAAGGGGAGCTGATTTTTTACGCTTCAGCAGTCTGTGCTGTCGCATTTTCCTTTACCAGGAATTTGTTGATCTCGTCTACAAGGTCCTGCGGGTTGATGCCATGGACCATAGCAGCCTCCTCAATAGTCTCCATCTGAGATGCAGGGCATCCGAGACAATGCATTCCAATACCGAAAAGGATTGGCGCGATGTTTGGATCTATCTGAAGAAGCTCGCCGATCATAGTGTCTTTTTCTACCTGTGGTGCGTCCATAATGTGCTCCTTTCTCTTCTCTCATAAGCTTATAGCTATGATAACACATCTGTGAAAAATATACGTTTTATATCCAACAAAACAGGATTTTTCTTTCTATTGAGTATATACTTATTTTTTTATCTTCGCAAGTATTAGATTGCGTGCAATTTATTCCTGCCATCCTTATAAAAGTACTGAATTTAGAACTTGTTCTTTTATAACCTCTGTTGTAGTATATAAATTATCAAATCTGTTTTTAACAGAGAAAAGTAAGTATGTAAAGTATTTAGTAAACGGAGGAAAAGAACAAATGGCATACGTTATTTCAGATTCATGTGTTTCATGTGGTACATGTGAGCCAGAGTGCCCGGTAGGCGCTATTTCACAGGGAGATACACAGTATCAGATCGATCCTGATGCTTGTGTTGAGTGCGGAACCTGCGCAGGTGTCTGCCCAACAGGTGCTATCAGCCAGGGCTGATAGATTTCAGAAATCTGTTAATTAAAAAGGGAATGCCCGTCCGGGCATTCCTTTTTTTATTTTTCTCTTTTCTTCTGGCGGTTGCCGAATTTTGTAAGCTGCGGCATCCAGGCAAGCTCCACAGGTCCCACAGGGCCGTTTCTCTGTTTGGCGACATTTATCTCCGCGATATTCTTTTTATCTGTGTCCTTATTGTAATAATCATCTCTGTAGATGAACATTACCAGGTCGGCATCCTGCTCTATGGCTCCTGAATCACGCAGATCGGAAAGCATAGGCCTCTTGTCATCTCTCTGCTCTACGCCGCGGTTAAGCTGTGACAACGCGATAACAGGGACGTTCAGCTCCCTCGCTAAGGATTTCAGGGCTCGTGAAATATCTGAGATCTCCTGCTGCCTTGAGTCGGATTTCCTGCTGTTCGTCATCAGCTGCAGGTAGTCGATCATCACAACGCTGATGCCATACTCCTGCTTGAACTTGCGGCATTTGCTCCTGAGCTCTGATACGCTGATAGCCGGCGTATCGTCTATGATAATCGGCGCGTTGGCAAGCCTGTCCGCTGCCTCCATCAGACTTCCCCAGTCCTTATCCTCGAGATTACCGGTACGGAGCTTCTGGGCGTCAACTCCTGATTCAAGCGCCAGGAGTCTGTTCATAAGCTGAGTCCTCGACATCTCCAATGAAAAAATAGCCACCCCTTTGTTCTCATGAACAGCTATGTGATGCGCTATATTTAAGGCAAACGCGGTCTTTCCCATTGAAGGACGGGCTGCGATCAGTATCAGATCAGAATTCTGCAGTCCAGCTGTCTGATAGTCGAGATCTATAAATCCTGTAGGTATTCCTGTAACATTGCCATGCAGCTTTGATGCTTCGACTATATGGTCTACTGCTTCATTTACGACTTCACCGATCGGGACAGCGTCTCCGACGCCCCTCTTCTGCAGAAGGGATAAAAACTTTGCCTCTGTCGAATCAAGAATATCGTCTACTGAATTTTCTCCGCTGAAGCACTCTTTTTCAATCTCCCGGCTTACATTGATTATCTCCCGAAGCTGTGATTTTTTCTTGACTATATCACAGTAGCTCCGGATATTCGTCGCAAAAGGCACAGCATTCATCAGACCGCTGATAAAGCTGGCTTCTGTATATTGCTGTGGAACTCCCTTTTCACGCAGCTGGTTGATAACGGTGACAGGATCTACAGAACCATCGTGATTGTAAAGATCCACTATCGTTATGAAAATAGTCCCATAGAGCTTATGGTAAAAATCAGACTCATTGAGGATCTCTGTCGCGGTCGGAATGGTCCCGGAATCCATAAGCATGGCACCCACTACACACTGCTCGGCCTCAAGTGACTGAGGCATCTGCAGAACGACTGAGCTGTCGCTTTCGCCTGCTGCAGCCGCCGCAGCCGCGATCTCCGGCGGTATCAAGTCATCATCCGAATCCGGGCGCGAGTATATATCTTCAGGATTATCCATTACTCTTTCTCTCCTACATGGACTCTTAAAGTGGCGCTTACCTGAGGGTGCAGCTTAAGTGTCACCTCGTGGACACCAAGCGACCTGATAGGCTCAGGAAGGTGGATCTTCTTCTTATCGATCTTCTCATGATACTGCTTCTCAATAGCCTCAGCTATCTCCTTTGCGGAAACTGAACCGAATGTACGGCCGCCTTCGCCTGATTTAAGTGTTGTCTCTACCTTCCAGTCCTTGACCTTCTCTGCCATGGCCTTTGCAGCCTCGAGGTTCTCCTCGGCTACCTTTTCAGCATGCTTGTTCTTAAGCTTGAGGTTATTGATATTGACCGGAGTCGCCTCAAGCGCAAGGCCCTTTTTGATCAGAGCGTTCCTTCCGAAGCCTTCAGAAACCTCGATCATATCGCCTTTTTTACCGTGTGATTTTACATCTTCCAAAAGTATGACTTTCATTCCCTGATTTCTCCTTCCTCGATCATCGCGTCAAGTATATCCTTTATTCTCTGTCTTACCTCGTCAACTGTTGCGTCTGAGATCTGCGCTCCGGCTACATTCAGGTGTCCGCCGCCTCCAAGCCTCTCCATGATAAGCTGTACATCGATCTCGTCTATGGAACGGGCGCTGACATAGATTTTGCCCTTAAACTCAGTCATGACGAAGCTTGCTTTTATGCCTACGATATTCAGCAGCTCATTTGATGCCTGCGCTCCGACTATGGTAGGGCTTTCGACATCCTCCGTCTGGCAGACTGATATTGCGAACGAGCCTCTGTAAACTTCCGCGTGTCTTACAACCTCGGCGCGTGCCTTATATGTAGCCATATCCTCACGCAGGAGCTTTCTGACTCTCGTTACATCAGCCCCGCTCCTCTTCAGGTAAGCTGCCGCTTCAAAAGTACGGACTCCTGTCTTTGTCATGAAATTGTTCGTGTCGATAAGGATCCCGGCGTAGATACAGTCCGCCTCCTGTGGAGCAAGCTGCATCCTGTCTGAGAAATACTGCAGCGTCTCGGCTATCATCTCACAGGCGCTTGACGCGTATGGCTCTATATATGAGAGGATAGGATTCTCTATTCTCTCGCTGCCCTGTCTGTGGTGGTCAAAAACCACTATGCTGGCGCTCTTTTTAAGGAGCTCCGGGCATTCCGTGTACGACGGACGGTTCGTATCTACAACCATTACCAGTGTGTTGTCATTTACCAGCTCGATTGCTCTCTCGCTCGTAATGAACATATCCTCAGGATAACCGTCCTCCGGGGTGAATTTGTCCACAAGCGGACGGAGAGAGGTGGTGATCGTGTTTAATACTATCTGGCACTTCTTTCCGAGCTCCCTCGCTGCGCAGTAGACTCCGACTGCGGCTCCGAGCGCGTCTACATCTGTGATCTGATGTCCCATGACGATAACAGAGTCCTTCGGCTCCATCATCTCACGCAGGGCCTGTGCCTTTACCCTGGCCTTTACTCTGGTAGATTTTTCTATCTCTTTTCCACGGACTCCATAGTAGTAGACGTGATTCTTACTCTTTATGACAGCCTGGGAACCTCCACGGCCAAGAGCCAGGTCTATGGCTGCTCTGGCGTATTCCGCACTCTGCTGATAGTTCTTCGCTCCCTTTCCCAGACCGATGGAGAGCGTAACCTCACGGTCGTTTCCGACCTTGGTGTTCTTGACATCGTCAAGGATTGAGAATTTGTTTTCTTCAAGCTTCTTTAAGTATCTCTGCTGGAAAATAACAAAGTATTTGTCAGTATCAGTCTTTCTGATGATCGCGTCAGCCTCACGGAAGTATTTCGCGATCTTTCTGTCTATGATAGCGAGGATAAGCGACTTCTTTACATCGTCATCCAGTGAGTCTATCGTCTCATCGTAATTGTCGATGTAGATAAGGCCTGTCACGAGCTTCTGATCATTAAATGATTTCTTCAGCTTCTCATGGGCTGTCTCATCTATCAGCATCACAGAGATAAGCGTTCCGCCGAGCATTTTGGTAAAATCACCGTTCGCCTTTGGATTCTCGTTCTTGAAGTCCATTTTCTGAAGAAGAGCATCATATAAATGGTCTTCGTGTTTTACACGGATTTTCTGTGGCTCTTCGGTTATTTTTTCAAGGACCTCGCGTGAAAGCTCCGGAAAGAGGTTGGCTATGGATTTCTTATAGGCAGGATCCTCACCTGTCTTGTCAGAAAACGACTTGTTCATCCATAAAAACCTGCCGTTCTCATCGAGCACCGCGTATGGGAGCTGAAAATTCGTAAGCAGATGCTTCTGGACTGTGCCATAGTCAGCTGCAAACTTCAGTATCTCATCCTTGATCTTTTTCTTCTCGCCAAAGTACGCCGCGATTATGATAGCCGAATAAAATACTGTAACCACCAGCATCGTAGTCCCTGCGCTGCGTCCCTCATAGGCATAAAGCCCGATAGTCACAGCCAGCATAAGAGGTATCATATCAATAGGTATCATCAGGTATGTCCTGATGTAGCCCTTTTTCATTGGATCCATTCGTCCCTCCTTCGCACCAGAATTTACGGTACGGATAATCTTTTTCATTATACCATTAAACTGTGATATTTTCTACTATGGTTATTGTGACGAAAAATCACCGATATTTTTGTATATTCTGACGTTGTTTTCGTCTGTTTTTTCAAGTAGAATGATAATCGTAGTAAGAAGATTTCTATTTCAGAAAAGAGGAAATAATAATGGCAAGTATTTCACTTCATAATATCTGCAAGGTTTATCCTAACGGATTTGAAGCTGTTAAGGATTTCAACCTCGATGTTGCAGACAAAGAGTTCATCATTTTCGTAGGACCTTCTGGATGCGGTAAGTCAACTACCCTCCGTATGATCGCTGGTCTTGAGGACATCACTTCAGGTGAGCTTCTCATCGACGGAAAGGTTATGAACACCGTAGAGCCTAAGGACCGTGATATCGCAATGGTATTCCAGAACTACGCTCTGTACCCTCATATGACAGTATTCGATAACATGGCTTTCGGTCTTAAGATCCGTAAGGTCGACAAGGCTGAGATCCAGAAGCGTGTTATGGAAGCCGCAAAGATCCTTGATCTCGACAAACTCCTTGATCGTAAGCCTAAGGCTCTTTCAGGTGGTCAGAGACAGCGTGTTGCCATGGGACGTGCTATCGTTCGTAATCCTAAGGTATTCCTCATGGATGAGCCTCTCTCAAACCTTGATGCAAAGCTCCGTGTTCAGATGCGTATCGAGATCTCAAAGCTTCATGACAGACTCGGTGCTACCATCATCTACGTAACACATGACCAGACAGAGGCTATGACACTTGGTACCAGAATCG
>JBJELA010000134.1:0-2562 GCA_051878915.1 Candidatus Weimeria sp. | reverse complement strand
AAGCTCGTCCTTTGCCCTTGTCACGGCGACATACATACATCTCAGCTCCTCGGCAAGCTGTTTTTCGCCCTTTTCTCCCTCATATCTTATATTCGGGAACCGCTCTTCAGAGCATCCTGCAACATAAACAACCGGCCACTCAAGGCCCTTGGCGGAGTGTATCGTCGATACGGTCACTGTGCCGCCCTCGTCCGTTTCTTCCAGCGGATCGACACTTAACGCATTGATAAAATCCCTTAAGTTTCTGTGTCCGTCAGCGTTCTTTATAAAGATGTCGAGTGTCTCTATATCCCTCTCAAGATCAGTCTTTTCCTTCCTCTTTACCGACTCGGCCTTCTTCTCCGCCTCTATCGCTTTTATGCGCTGTCCCTTATACCACTTTATCGTATCAGCCACTACATCAGGAAAATCTTCCTTTTTGAGCCTGTTATATTCCCTGTGGAACTCATGCAGGGCTTCCGAAAAGAAATGAGTCTTATAAGGGTGCTTTTCAAGGATGCCGGCTCCCAGCTCCGCCGCCCTCTGCGATATCTTCTGAGAGTATCTTTCGGCTATGCCTGAAAAGAGCATAAGGACGCGGTACCAGGCGACATCATCCCTTGGGTTTACGATGCATTTCCAGAGTGCCATGATGTCCCTTACATAGGATTTTTCCATGAACTTTGCCCCGCCGTATTTCTTATACGGGATGTCTTCTTCATTAAGTAGCAGCTCTATATCGGAAGCGTGTCTGCTGTTCCTTGTAAGGATGGCTATATCCGACGGCTCTGCGCCTTCACGGAGTTTCTGCTTTATGTCGGATACGACATAAAGGGCTTCCGTCTCAGAACTCCCCGCCGATACCACCTTTGGCTTATGCCCTGACAGGTGGTTTCCTTCCATCTTCTTGAAGATGCCGTCCTGAAGGTTGTTTTCTACAAGGTCGTTTGAGAAGTCGAGTATCTCCTGTCCGCTCCTGTAGTTCTTGAAGAGCGTTATGGTCTTACATCCCTTCCATCTCTTTGAGAATGTGAGGATGTTTCCGACATCAGCTCCCCTGAAGCCGTAGAGGGACTGCATATCGTCTCCTACCACGGCAAGGTTCTTATTCTTCTGCCTCATAAGACCTAGCATCTCATCCTGAAGGCAGTTGGAGTCCTGATACTCATCGACCATTATGTACTTGTAGAAGTCGTCGATAAGCTCCCTTATCTTAGGAGAGGATTTTAAGAGTCTGATGTATTCCGTAAGAAGGTCATCGAAGTCGAGAAGCCCCCTTTTACGCTTGAACTTCTTGTATCCGTCAGCAATGCGCGTGATGTCGTCCTTGAAGACAAGAAGTCCCTCGTCCTCATCCCTAAGCACTTCTTCAATGCTTAGGTTCTTGTTTATCGAGGATGAGATTATCCCCGCGATCTTTCTTGCTTCAGGAAAGTTCTCCTCGTCATCGAACAGAAGCTTTTCCTTTACCATCGAGATGATATCCGGGATGTCAGCCGATGAGAGGATGGTAAAGTTCCCGTCAAGCCCTATGGCGCTCCCATAGTTCCTTAACATCTGAAGGCAGAAGCTGTGGTAGGTGCAGGCTGTTATCCTCTGCGCCTTATCCCCTATCATCTTTGCAGCCCTGCCCTTCATCTCCTTTGCAGCCTTGTTCGTAAAGGTAAGGAGCAGTATCGACTCAGGCTCTGCTCCCTTTTCGATAAGATATGCCACACGGTATATGAGCGTCCTTGTCTTTCCGGCTCCCGCCACTGCAAGGATAAGGACGGGACCTTCCGTGGTCCTTACCGCCTCAAGCTGTTCCCTGTTAAGTTCCTTCTCATAATCTATCATGACTGTAATGTCTCCTTTGTCTTCTTATGCACAAAAAATGTCTTCTGTATATGTCTTGGTAGATTTCCTGCAACGGTTTTCTGAGGGATAAGAATCATCTTAATTGCCGCTCCCTGTATATTCCGGTCCCGTGCTGCTCCCATCAGCGTAGTCTATCGTTACATTCGGCTGTACGTTATAGCAGAAGACACAGAAGTTTATGCCTTTGCCGTTGTCTTCGATGGAGCGTCCTTCCATAAGGACCCCTCTTGCGAGAAGGTCGTTTCCGGTAAATACCGGCGTTACGCGGTAGAGCACATGGACATCTGTCCCTGACTTTACATACTCTGCCACGGCATTTTCAAACGGGAGCATACCGTCGATATTCAAGTACCTCGTTCCTGTGATAAGGTTCTTCTCGTTGGCATTTTCGCCTGTAAGCTGATATCCGATAAGGTGGCATCGGTTATAGAGGTAGTTTCCGTCGATGCCTTTATACTTTACGGTATGCCAGCCCGTAGGCCTTACATCACTGATATAGCCTCTCGTTTTAGAAGGCATTAGGTCTTTTCCTATGCAGGCGATGCATGAGGTACATCTGCCGAGGCTGTCGAGGTTTCCGTATTTCTCATAAGACCTGCTGTTTTCAAGTTCCTTTTCAGTAAAGAACGGATTGTTATTGTTTACCGCTACATACGGGTTCCTTCCGTCCCACTGGGGCACGTCCTTGAAGTCAAAGCCTTTTATCCCTGTAACGGCAGCCTCATC
>JBJELA010000133.1:0-12663 GCA_051878915.1 Candidatus Weimeria sp. | reverse complement strand
CTGTTGCAGCCCGTGAGGCTTCTATTTATACAGGTATTACCATTGCAGAATATTTCCGTGATATGGGATACTCGGTAGCGCTTATGGCAGACTCTACAAGCCGTTGGGCTGAGGCTCTTCGTGAGATGAGCGGACGTCTTGAGGAGATGCCTGGTGAGGAAGGTTACCCGGCTTATCTTGGAAGCCGTCTGGCACAGTTCTATGAGAGAGCAGGACATGTGAAGTGTCTCGGGAGTGATGACAGAGAGGGAGCTCTTTCCGTTATCGGAGCCGTATCTCCTGCCGGTGGTGATATTTCAGAGCCGGTCACACAGGCTACGCTCCGTATCGTAAAGGTATTCTGGTCACTTGATGCAGACCTCGCTTATCAGCGTCATTTCCCGGCTATCAACTGGCTGACGTCGTATTCACTTTACCTGGACAGCCTTGGCAAATGGTTTGACGCGAATGTCGATGAGGACTGGATGACTCTCAGAGGCCGTATGATGAGTATCCTCTCAGACGAGAGCAAGCTCAACGAGATGGTACAGCTCGTCGGAATGGACGCGCTTTCCGCTCCGGACAGACTCAAAATGGAGGCTGCCCGTTCTATCCGTGAGGATTTCCTGCATCAGGATGCCTTCCATGAGATAGATACCTTCTCATCGCTTAAAAAGCAGTACATGATGATGGACCTCGTGCTTTCGTACTATGACAAGTCCGTAGAAGCCCTGGATGATGGCGCGTCTCTCAACAGTCTGATCGCGCTTCCTGTCCGTGAGGAAATCGGACGTTTCAAGTACACTCCGGAGAATGAGCTCAAGGGCAAATTCGATGAGGTCACAAAGGAGCTTGACAGGGAAATCGATGAAGCTAAAGCTAAAAAGGAGGACTTCTAATGCCTAGAGAATACAGAACGATACAGGAAGTCTCCGGCCCTCTGATGCTCGTACGCGGTGTCAGCGGTGTTACATACGATGAGCTTGGAGAATTAGAGCTTGAAAACGGCGAGAAGCGCCGCTGCAAGGTCCTTGAGATAGACGGCGGAAATGCCCTGGTACAGCTCTTTGAGCCGTCAACAGGTATTAACCTCGATACTTCAAAGGTCCGCTTCCTTGGACGCCCGATGGAGCTTGGCGTTTCAGAGGATATGCTCGGCCGTGTATTTGATGGTCTTGGAAGACCTATAGACGGCGGCCCTGAGATCCTCCCGGACGAGAGACGTGATATCAACGGTCTTCCTATGAATCCGGCTGCCAGAGCCTATCCTGAGGAGTTCATCGAGACAGGTATTTCAGCTATCGACGGCCTTAATACTCTTGTCCGTGGACAGAAGCTTCCTATTTTCTCAGCTTCAGGTCTTCCGCACTCACAGCTGGCTGCGCAGATCGCCCGTCAGGCAAAGGTACGTGGAACAGACGAGCCGTTCGCCGTTGTATTCGCAGCTATGGGTATCACCTTCGAGGAGGCAAACTTTTTCCAGGAGTCATTCAGGGAGACGGGAGCAATCGACAGGACAGTGCTCTTCGTAAACCTCGCGAATGACCCGGCGGTAGAGCGTATTGCCACACCTCGTATGGCCCTTACCGCTGCTGAGTACCTGGCATTTGAGAAAAATATGCACGTCCTCGTTATTATGACTGATATCACGAACTACGCCGACGCTCTCCGTGAGATTTCAGCAGCCCGTAAGGAGGTTCCTGGACGTCGTGGATATCCTGGTTACATGTACACCGACCTCGCTTCACTCTATGAGAGAGCAGGTCGTCAGAAGGGCAAGAAAGGTTCGATCACTATGATCCCTATCCTCACAATGCCTGAGGACGATAAGACTCATCCTATCCCTGACCTCACAGGATACATCACCGAGGGACAGATCATACTTTCACGTGAGCTCTATCAGAAGGGAATCCAGCCGCCTATCGACGTGCTTCCTTCTCTTTCGCGACTCAAGGATAAGGGTATCGGCGAGGGCAAGACCAGAGCCGACCACGCCAACACCATGAACCAGCTTTTCGCGGCCTATGCCCGTGGTAAAGACGCTAAAGAGCTTATGATCATCCTTGGTGAAGCGGCTCTTACCGATATCGACAAGCTCTATGCGAAGTTCGCTGACGAATTCGAGGAAAAATATGTAAACCAGGGATATAACACTGACCGCTCTATCGAGGAGACTCTCGACATCGGCTGGGACCTTCTGCGAATCCTTCCTCGTTCAGAGCTGAAACGTATCAAGGATGAGTTCCTGGATAAGTATTATGAGAAGAAGTCATAAATAGAAGCCGTTTTCAAAGAACAGGAGGTATATTATGGCAGCTTCACATGTAAATCCTACCCGAATGGAGCTTACCCGTCAGAAGAAAAAGCTTCAGACGGCCTTAAAGGGACACAAGCTTCTTAAGGACAAGCGCGATGAGCTTATGCGCCGTTTCCTTGACCTCGTAAGGGAGGATAAAATCCTCCGTGAAGAGGTGGAAGAGGAGATCAAAAAGGCAAACAAGAGCTTTGTGCTTGCGGGAAGCCAGATGTCAAAGGAGGCTGTATCAGTCGCTTTTATGGCCCCGAAGCAGGAGGTTTCCGTAGACGTTTCTACAAAGAACGTCATGAGTGTAGAGATTCCTGTATTCGAGACTCAGTTCCGTGGAAGTGATGAGGGTGATTTTTATCCGTATGGATATGCTTTTACCTCAGCAGACCTTGATGAGGGTGTCGGAGCGTTGTCGAGACTTCTTCCAAAGCTTTTAAAGCTTGCTGAGAGTGAGAAGTCCTGTCAGCTGATGGCAGCCGAAATCGAAAAGACAAGGCGTCGTGTAAACGCTCTTGAGCACGTGCTGATACCGCAGACTCAGGAAAATATCCGCTACATCACGATGAAGCTCGACGAGAATGAGAGATCGTCGCAGGTTCGCCTGATGAAGGTTAAGGATATGATGCTTGAGGACGCACATCACTACAAGGAAAGACGGGATGCAGAACCATTAAAAGAGGATGTATCTTAAAAAATACAAGGCACGAAACTGGAATGGTTCCGTGCCGTTTTTTCGGCAAAAAATGCTTGCAATTACTATCTATGTGTGTTAATATAATCAATTTTCACACTTACAATTTTTCTGAAAACGTGGTATAATCGTATTTGTTGAGAGATAGGATAAGGAGGACACATGTACAAGGTCGGCGATTATATCATGCACGAGACATCTGGCGTCTGTCAGGTGAAAGAGATATCAGAGAAGGCACTTCATGGCAAGGGTTCAGAGAGGATGTATTACAGCCTTGAGCCTGTCTTCGATAAGGGTGCTTCTGTTATCACACCAGTCGACTCAAAGACCAGGATCAGAGACGTGAAGAGCTCTGATGAGTTTGAGGAGCTTCTTGAAGAAGTGCCTCAGATAGACGTAGTTAAGGAAGAGGGCAATCGTGCCCGTACTGAGAAGTTCAAGGAGAAGATCGCTCTCTTTGATCCAAAGCAGCTTGCATCAGTTGTAAAGAGCATCTATCTGCACCAGAAGAAAAGACTTGCTGCAGGAAAGAAGGCCATGAGCTCTGATGAGAGAGTCATGGATGTAGCAGCTCAGAGACTTTTTGAAGAGATGGCTTTTGCGATGAAGACTGATATCGATACTGTAAAGCACGCATTTTTCAAAAAGCTCGATGGAGATGACGGAGAAAACGAATGATTACTCTGCTTGCGCGTCAGAGCATTGACAGAAAAGTTTCTGACCACGTGTCAGTCATAGTAGGCAACTACGAATATTATTACGCCTGCGGGCTTTTAGACCGCAGGCTTTCTTTAGGCCTTTCCGCGGATATGAAGCCTCAGGAGCTTTTTTCAAAAATGCAGGAGGTTCTTTCTGATATACCGGTTGAGGAACCTGTATCATCGGATACGACAGATGAGGACTATCTGAAGTACTTAATAAAGCGTTACGAGCCTGATGACAATTACGATGAACAGATGAAGGAGCTTTTTGCAGGATAATGACTGAGACGAATGTGTCTGTTCTGATTTTTCAGAGGATTTCGAAGACTGATGTTTTTTAAGACGGATTCTTCAAAGTCCTCTTTACTTTTTTCAGATGAAGTTTTATCATAGGTCTATGAGCCGCTTAGTTTCTACCAGAAAAAAGAAAAAGAAAAAAGTTGATTACAGGAAGATTATTCTTGTCTTTGCAGCGATTATTGTTATTCTGATCATCGCGGTGTCCGTTCACAGCTGCCAGCAGAAGAAGGCAAAGGCTGAAGCCGAAGCTGCGCGGCTTGCGGCTGATGATTCCAAGGCCACTGATTCCATAGATGTGGAGCTGCTTACTCCGAATGAATACTCGAGACCAGGCATTGCCTTGAAACAGATAAACGGGATCGTGGTTCACTATACCGCAAACCCAGGCGCCACTGCGATGGAGAACAGGAATTATTTTGAGGGACTGAAGGACAGCCATAAGACGCATGCGAGCAGCCACTTTATCGTCGGACTGGACGGTGAGATAATCCAGTGTATCCCGACGAAGGAAGAGGCTTATGCTTCGAACGAGAGAAATTCCGATACTCTCTCCATCGAGTGCTGCCACTACGCAGAGGATGGAAAATTCGAGAAGAAGACCTATGCTTCCCTGGTACGGCTCTGTGCGTATCTCTGCCACAGGTTCGGACTGACTGAAGAGGATATCATCCGCCACTACGACGTCACCGGAAAGGACTGCCCGAAGTATTTCGTCGAGCATCCGAAGGCATGGAAGAATTTCAAGGCGGATGTGAAGGAAGCGCTGGAGAAAAAGGACTGGAATCTTACAATAAATTCCTGAATGATAACTGATCTGTGATCTGAGCATTTATATTAAATCATGAAGAAATTTCTCATATATTCAAATAAAATACTCACTGCAATTACTTATGCGGCATATGTGGCTCTGCTGATTTATGTCGTGGTCCAGTTCGGATTTGGAAAGGAGATCCTGAAGGCTCTTCTTATTCCGGCTACCGGATTTGCCCTTGAGACCTTTATCCGTGACAAATTGAATTTTGAAAGGCCATATGAGAGGACCGGAGTGCCGCCTGTCATACCTAAATCTACCAAAGGACACAGCTTTCCGAGCCGTCATGCCTTCTCAGTCACGATGATCGCGATGATGTATGTCTTCTATCTGCCGTGCTTAGGCGTGGTAATGCTCTGCATTGCTGCATTCCTCTGCGTCGTAAGAGTGAAGGGCGGCGTTCATTTTGCCAGGGATGTCATATCCGGGGCAGCGCTCGCCGCAGGTTACGCAGCGCTTTTTATGTGGATTTTCAGATGAATAATTCTTGACATGGACTGACGTTTTTGCTAGTATTTATTAATTAAAAGCTAAAAAGATTGTAAGGAAAGCGAGGAAAAAATGGCTTCAATTATTGGTGAAGGAATCACATTTGATGATGTACTGCTCGTGCCGCAGTATTCGGAAGTTACTCCGAATATGATCGACCTCAAGACTAAACTGACTAACTCAATTACTCTGAACGTGCCGCTTATGTCGGCAGCTATGGATACTGTTACTGAGCACAGGATGGCTATCGCGATGGCCAGACAGGGTGGTATCGGTATCATCCATAAGAACATGTCGATAGAGGATCAGGCTGACGAGGTAGATAAGGTCAAGAGATCAGAGAACGGTGTCATTACTGATCCATTTTTCCTCTCACCTGATAATACTTTAAAGGATGCCGAGGATCTGATGCATAAGTTCCGCATCTCAGGTGTACCTATTACTGAGAAGAGCGGTAAGCTCGTAGGTATCATCACAAACCGTGACCTGAAGTTTGAAGAGGACTATGACAGACCTATCAAGGAGGTCATGACTTCTGAGAACCTTATCACTGCACCTGAGGGAATCACCCTCGGGGAGGCTAAGAAGATTCTCGCCAAGGCCAGAAAAGAGAAGCTTCCTATCGTTGACAAGGAAGGAAGACTCAAGGGCCTGATCACTATTAAGGATATTGAGAAGCAGATCAAGTACCCGAATTCCGCCAAGGATTCACAGGGCCGTCTCGTCTGCGGCGCTGGTGTAGGAATCACCGCGAACATGATGGAGAGAACCGAGGCCCTCGTTAAGGCTAAGGTTGACTGCGTCGTTGTAGATTCCGCTCACGGTGATTCAAAGAACATCATCAACGCTGTAAGGGAGATCAAGAGCGCTTATCCTTCGCTTCAGGTCATCGCTGGTAACATCGCTACAGGCGAGGGCGCAAAGCATCTGATCGAGGCCGGAGCTGACGCTGTAAAGTGTGGTATCGGACCTGGTTCTATCTGTACGACTCGCGTCGTTGCCGGTATCGGTGTTCCACAGATCACTGCTATCATGGACTGCTATAACGTGGCGAAGAAGTATGATATCCCTGTTATCGCTGATGGTGGTATCCAGTTCTCCGGTGATATCGTTAAGGCTCTTGCAGCAGGCGGCAATGTCTGCATGATGGGTTCGCTTTTTGCAGGATGCGACGAGGCTCCTGGTGCTACTGAGCTCTACCAGGGCCGTAAGTATAAGGTCTACAGAGGCATGGGTTCTATCGCTGCCATGGAGAATGGTTCCAAGGACCGTTACTTCCAGGAGGGCGCCAAGAAGCTCGTTCCTGAGGGCGTTGAAGGCCGTGTCGCTTATAAGGGCAGCGTTGAGGATGTTATCTTCCAGATGATCGGCGGTATCCGAAGCGGTATGGGTTACAATGGCGCTCCTACTATTAAGGATCTGCAGGAGAAGGGTAAGTTCATAAAGATCACCACTGCTTCTCTTAAAGAGAGCCATCCGCATGACATCCATATCACGAAGGAAGCTCCGAATTATTCTATTGAAGACTGATAAAGGTCCCGGCGAAAGCCGGGATTTTTTTGTGAAAAGAGATATATAAAATGTGATTGGAGCCAGATATGAACGATAGCAGATTATTCCGCGATACGCGGCAGGAAATGATTGATGAAGTAGTAAATCTCGGTTTTCCAGAAAGCCTTGGCGTTGCGATAGCGAAGAATCTGAATTCAGTCAGGACCATGCAGAGGATGACAGGATATCTCAGGAATGTGCGTCCTGACAGCGATATACTGATAGTAGATGAGATGCTTGCTATTATGGATGACCGGAACAGATGGATTGAGAAGAAAAAGTCCGAAGAAGCCAATGCCAGATATAATGAGTTTCTCGAGGAGCAGAAACGAGCCGATCAGCCGGGTACGTCCGGAGGCTGCTGCAGCGATTGAGAAAATACTGCTTCCGGTATATAATATATTCAGATTAAATAAATCTGGTGCGAGGAGGCAATACACATGGCAAGAAGTCTTCCCGTTGGGATGCAGAACTTCAAGGATATCAGAGAAAACGGATACGTATATGTGGATAAGACCATGTATATCTGGAATCTCGTTAATTCCTCCAAGAGTTACATCCTTTCCCGCCCGCGGAGATTCGGGAAGAGCCTGTTCATTTCTACGCTTGAGAGCTATTTTTCCGGGGAAAAGGAACTTTTCAAGGGACTTTTACATCGAAGAAAAGGAAAACGAGAAGGGAGAGGATGCCTGGGTGAAGTATCCGGTAATTACTTTTTATCTGTCAGGAGGAGACTATAATTCACCTGTTGGCCTGTCAGATACCCTCGGGAATGTGATAGATGGCTGTATTGCAGGCTTCGATCTGGACAGGGAAAAGATTTCCGGTGATACGCTTCCAGTCAGGTTCAGAAATCTCATACAATGTCTGTATGAAAAGACCGGCCGTCAGGTTGTCGTACTCGTGGATGAGTATGACAAGCCCCTTATTTCTAACATGATCTCGAACCCGAAGCAGGAAGAGGAGAACCGGCAGCTGTACAAGGGCTTTTTCTCTGTGCTAAAGGATATGGATGGATATCTGAAGTTTCTGTTCTTTACAGGAGTCACGAAGTTTTCGGCGGTTCGCTGTTTCCGTTCAGCGGTCGCCTATGGCTCCGCTTCACGGACAGCTATCGCGGGGCAGTTTATAATGCGCTCACTTTGGCTGCGCCTTGTGACCGCATAACAACTGCTCCCAAAGTATCGATTTTTTCAGACCTGAACCAGCTGAGTGATATCTCTATGGATGATGAGTTTTCCGGTATATGCGGCATCACAGAGGTGTTTGAACCCGAGATAGAAGCACTGGCTTCAGAACAGGTAATGTCTCATGAAGCATGCCTGACCGAGCTTGCGAAAATGTACGACGGCTACCATTTTTCTGCCAACGGGATAGGGGTATATAATCCGTTTTCTCTTCTGAGCGCTTTTAGCAGACGTGATTTCGGAAGCTACTGGTTCGAGACCGGTACGCCGGATATCCTGATAAAGAAGCTTGAGACTTCACAGATGCCTCTGTATAAGCTTTCGGAAGGAGTTACGGCAACGGAATCCGCACTGATGAATTACCGTGTAGATGATCCGGATCCCATCCCGATGTTCTATCAGTCGGGTTACCTTACTATCTGTGATTACGACCGTGAGTTCAGACTCTATACGCTTAAACTGCCAAATAATGAGGTGAAGTATGGTTTCCTGGACTCTCTTATCCCATCTGTGTTAGGATATCGAAACGATGAGAATCCGGCGTCACTTAGAAATATGCTTATGGATCTTAGAGGTGGTAAACCAGAGTCTTTCCTCAACTGCCTGATATCCCTGTTTGCCTCCATCCCGTATCCGGAGGGCAGGGCGCCTGCGTACGAAGGCGAGTGGTCGAGACAGCTGTATCTGATTCTCTCGCTTATGGGAGTCTACACCCAGTGCGAGGTCCATATGGCGACCGGCCGTGCTGACTGTGTGGTTCACACTCCTGACTACATCTATGTCTTCGAGTTCAAGCTCGATGCCTCGGTAGAGGAGGCTATGGCTCAGATAGACGATAAGGGTTATACGATTCCTTATACATCAGATGCAAGAAAGATGTATTAAGTTGGAGTTGTGTTCTCGACAGAGAAGAGGAATGTGGTGGACTGGAAAGTCATAAGTACCAGGTGAAAAATAATCTATAATTTTTTTACAAAACTCATTTCCTCGTCATTAAAAAATCTGTAACCGCCTTCGTTCAGGCTTTCGTATAGAGTGAAGGGCCCGATGGAAAGTCTCTTAAGCGTGGTCACAGTACACCCGACTGCTTCCATCATGCGCTTGACCTGGTGGAAGCGGCCCTCGCTTATAGTCAGGTTAGCGCTGTTTTCTGAGAGGATTTCGAGGGTGGCTGGCTTTGTAAGTTCTTCGTCACCTATGTCGACACCGGCTTTGAATTTTTCTATTGCCTCTTCAGGAATAGGTCTGTCGACTGTCAGATAATACGTCTTGTCCACGTGCTTTTTTGCGTGGATCATTCTGTGCGAAAAATCACCGTCATTTGTGATAAGAAGGAGCCCGGTCGTATCCTTATCGAGCCGGCCTACTGTAAAAAGCTCTTTTGTTTTTACATCGTCACCGAGGAGAGAGAAGACTGTAGGATTTCTGCCGGCACGGTTTGTGCAGACATATCCGGCGGCTTTATTCATAAGAATGTATGTAAATTCGCTGTAGTGCAGGTGTTCGCCGAGGAAGACTACCTTGGTCCTGATGTCGACCTGCGTCTCAGGAGCGGATACTTTTTCACCTGCTACAAAGGCCGGTGTCTTTTTTAATGCTTTTTTTACGTCTTTTCGTGTCATCCCTGTACAGGATGCTATATATTTATCTAATCTCATGACCTGTGAATTTTCCTGATGATTTCAAAGGGTACATATATAATGGCCATAACTGCTATCGTCATTGCTGCATAGCCGGCCAGATATCCCGGATTTCCCATAAATGAGGCCAGCCACGAAAGCGGAGTGTCAGGCTCCGGCCAGTTGATGAAGAGATAATTGCAGCTGAATTTCTTATCGAAAATATATATCGGAGGCACAATCACAGCCAGGAAGACTATCTCATACCACAGATGCCGTATCCCTGGTTTTACGCGTCTTCCTATAAGCAGGAGAAGCGGGTACAAAAGCAGCAGCTCATGCCACAGATAACCATAGATATTGAAATAATTCCAGACCGGGTAGAAGGTCCAGTCGGGGAGCAGCAGCGCAAATACCGATCCGGGGCCAAGAAGTATCACCGCGACTTCGCCGAAGAACGACCGGGCTTTTTCAGATGGAAGAAATGACGCCAATAGAAAATCATAGACGGCAAGTCCGCAGAGGTGTAACGGGAGCATACCGATATTTGCTTTGTGAAGAGAAAAAAGTACGATCCATTTTGAGGCCTCCATGCAGAGAAGAAATATCGGGATGCCTTTAAGAATCCTGTTTCTGGCCTTTTCACCTGACCTGATATATATCACCGCGATCACTGCCATGATCACTCCGACTGCGGCCAGACAGCCGAAATGAGTCGCTGAAAAGATCGAATATCCCTTACCCTCTGGAATATCATCCTGATATGTAAAAAATGGAATCAAAAAATCAGCCTCGTTTTCTATCTGTTATCATATACAGTATTATATGAAATTCTTTGTGCATTAACAATAGTCTTGATGGTTGAATGTAAATATTGTGATCGCGATTATTTTTGAAGTGAAGCTTGCAAAAGCATTTGGAGAGTCAGGAGCATTTGCTGTTGGTCTCATCTTTCTCCCGAATATTTTCCAGCTGATCCTGGGATTCGGTTCATCGCAGTACATTGGACCAGCAGCCTGAATTAACTCAGGAGATATTTGTTTATCGCGTAGAGGCAGCCGTCATGATTGTTATCAGGAATGATAAGATCGGCGGCTGCTTTTGCATGTTCATTTGCGTTGGCGACTGAGAGAGAGAGGCCGGCAGTCTTCAGCATTGGGATATCGTTGTCCGCGTCGCCGACTGCTATGGTTTTTTCCACAGGTATATGTAAAAATGCGGCCAGATCGGCTATGCCCACTCCCTTGTGGATGCCCTTCGGGGATATCTCAAGTGAGGCTGTCTCGGCGTAAATGCGCTCGATCGGAAGATCCTTTGCGGCCAGACGTTCTGAAGTACGGATACTTGCTTCACGGCTGGTGTGGTATATGTTTATTTTTTCAATCGAGCCGGCATTATCGCGAATTACAGGGATGATGTCATCTACCTTTTTCGCGACTGCCGAGTACAGGGAGACATAGACACCCATCTGGTAGTGCGCCATATGTGGGATCTTCGCGCCCTCGACAATGGAAGAGCCGTTCACCATGACCTGTACCATAATGTCCTCATTCTCAATACAGTCGATTATTCCTTCTGTGGCAGAGGCATCTATGGTATGGCGCGCTGCGGCCTTTCCAGCGAAATGATCGTAGACCAGGGCTCCGCTCTCACAGATATAGTAATGCATGTCTTTAAACTGCTCGTCGTATGGCCCGATCTCCGCGACAGGGCGTCCAGTGCAGATAACCACGTATTTGACGGCTTCGCGGACTTTTTTAAAAGAAGCTATTGTTGCGTCTGAAATAGTTTTGTCGCTCCTCAGCAGGGTATCATCCATGTCGAGTGCGATGAGTTCGTAATCATTATCCATGTGCTTCATTGTACATGAATATGAGCGAAGATTCAATGCGAAAATGATGAATCCTTTTCCGGCAGTGTACTTAAGAAGCGCAGTGCGAGCGGCAGTGTGGTTAGGGCTGAGAGGATGTCAGCAAACGGCTGGGCGGTCTCGATACCCGTGACGCCAAGGAATGCCGGAAGCAGCAGGATAAGCGGGATGTAGTAAAGACCGTTCCGGAGCGAGGCGGTGAAAGCCGCAAGAGCAGCTTTTCCGACACTCTGGAAGGTCATGTTGGATGTGACTGAAACCGGCTGAAGCAGCATCGAAAGAGCAACCCATCTTAGTGCAGCAGTTCCAATCGTTATTACCTCCGGATCATCCCTGAAGATCCTGATGATCTCCTTGTCAAAGATAAAAAGCAGTACAGAGACAAGACTCATTATCACAAGTCCTGTAATAAAGGTGAATTTCCAGGATTTTCTGACACGGCTGTATTTTCCTGCGCCGTAGTTAAATGAAACCACGGGCTGCAGTCCCTGCCCGAGTCCGATCATGACTGAACCGGCGAAGAACTGGATACGGCCGACTATACTCATGGCCGCGATGCAGGCGTCACCGTATGGGAATGACGCCCTGTTCAGAAAGATAGTCGAAGCGGCGTTAAGCGCCTGTCTTACAAGAGAAGACGAACCGACCTTCATGATATTCAAATATACCTTTGGCGAGCGTGAAGCGTGCTTTATAGAAACGTCAGTTACTACTTTTCCTGATCTGAACATATACAGAAGTATCAGAAAACTGATAGCCTGCGAAAGTCCTGTAGAAAGGCCGGCGCCCGTGACTCCTAGACCGGCGGCGAACATCAGGACCGGGTCCATGACTATGTTGATCAGGCTTCCTGCCATGAGGCCTATCATCGCCAGATTGGCGCGGCCATGATACCTGAGCTGGTTATTCAGAGTGCATGAGGCTGACTGCAGCGGGCCGGCGAGGATTATGAAAAAAGCGTACTGTCTGGCATAGGGATATATAGTCTTCGTGCTTCCTAAGACATAGAGCAGCGGCTTAAGGAATATCATGCAGATGACAGAGATCACAGTGCTTATAAGAAGGGACAGCCAGAACGCTGAAGCGCCATATTCGCGGGCTTTTTCTTCGTTTCTGGCACCTAAGAATCTGGACATATAAGATCCCGATCCATGTCC
>JBJELA010000132.1:0-2577 GCA_051878915.1 Candidatus Weimeria sp. | reverse complement strand
CTTTGTCAAGAAATCAAAAGAAAAAGGGCTATCATCCCACGGTTAAAACCGTGGGATGATAGCCCTATAATGATTGTAAAATCCGTTTCATGGCAGATAAGAAGTTTCCTGACGAGCCATTGCATTATCTGATTATTTAAGCTATCATGAAACCGGCGTATTTATCTGCCACTGTAAGAAAAGCAGTGTAATGGAGGTATTATCATGAAAGTATTATTGGTAAATGGAAGTGCGCATCCGCATGGAACTACGATGAGGGCACTTGAAGAGATGATCGGGATTTTTAAAGAAGAGGGAGTTGAGACTGAGGTAATCAATGTGGGAGGAAGGCCGATAGCTGACTGCCTGCAGTGTAACCAGTGCAGAAAGACAGGAGAGTGCATTTTCAAGGATGACGGAGTTAATGAGTTCGTTAAGAAGGCAAGGGAAGCAGATGGATTTGTATTTGCTACCCCTGTATATTTTGCGCATCCGAGCGGCAGGATATTTTCATTTCTTGACCGTGCATTCTACAGTAATGAAAGAGACGAGATATATGAGGCATTCAGGTTCAAGCCGGGTGCTGCTGTCGCGGTTGCAAGGCGAGGAGGAACGACGGCTGCTCTTGATGGCCTGAACAAATATTTCGGAATAGCGCAGATGCCGATAGCCGGTTCCACCTACTGGAATAATGTTCATGGCCTTTACGCAGACGAAGCTCCGAAGGATGAGGAAGGAATGCAGACTATGAGGAATCTCGCCCGCAACATGGTCTGGATGATGCGTTGCTTTGAGGCCGGACAAAAAGCCGGAGTAGCCTATCCTGATACAGAATCATCATATACTACGAATTTCATCAAACGTGACGACAACAAGAAGTAAACAGACATATTTTTGTCATCTCCGGAACAACATGCGGAAGACAAACCTTACGAATGGCCCTGCCAGAGCTACCTGAAGGCACAGAGCCATAGGAAAGCACTGTACTATAAGTGTTATCCACTGTGTGAACCAGTTCGCTGTAAAGCCGTTATGGAAGAAAACAGCGAACAGAGTTATTGACGGAACGACCATACAGACAGTAAAGAACTGTATGCAGAGCATCGTAAGCAGCGGCGTATCTATACCTGCCGTACGCCGTGCCAGATGCATGGCAGTCCTTGTAACAAAGAAAAATACCAGGCAGAATACAACTATGTATTCGACCCACATCTCTTTCAGGGCGATGCCGAAGGCGGCATAGGTCAGTTTTCCGGCACTTAGAGAGATAGTGTAGACACTCATGCAGTAGACCATACAGAATACCATCATTAGGGTAAAAATAAGGCTTTCTTTTCTTGATTCAGGCATTTTAAATCTCCTTTTTTCTAATAAAAAAATGACAATAAACAGCTCAGCCATCGGACATAGGCTGAGCGATATTTATTGTCATTTATTTTTTATTCAGTTCCTGTGTATACTAACACAGGCAGATTTCAGAGTCAAGTCATCATTGATCCGGTGATGACCTCAAGCCTGAAAAGAGGTATAATCGAAACCAGACAAACTATATCGACAGAAACGGAGAAAATTATGTCAGAGAATCTGAGCAGAAAAGAAATACATTTTACAGAGGATATGGTAAAACCTCTTCTGGAAACGAGGTTTATTAATGTGTATGATCTGCAGTACCAGGAGGGCAGGCATTATTACGATGCGACTCGTCGGAAGAAAAATGACCTGACAGCACTTCAGACAGACGAAGAATTCAGGGCCGGAATACCTGACGCGGTGAGTTGTTATGTGATCCTTGAGTTTCCTGATGATGAGCCGAGGCTTCTTACTTTTTATGAATTCAGATATCCTGCTGGAAGGTATCTTCTGAGTATACCGGCTGGGCTGATAGATCCGGATGACCGTGACGCAGATGACCCGGTGCTTACTGCTGCGAGACGTGAGATCAGAGAAGAGACCGGAGTTGATATAAAGGATTCGGATATTATTTATACTGTAAATCCAATGGCCTTCAGCTCACCCGGAATGACTGATGAAAGTAATGCTCTTGTCTGTGCTGTAGTAAGGCTCGATGACAGGAGCAGTCTGAGTCACAAAGGAATAACCGGTTATGAAAAAATGGAAGATTTCAAGCTTCTGACAAAACAGGAGGCTCTTGACATAATAAAGTCAGGCAGGGACGAATTCGGTAATACTTTTTCACTGATGACATGGTCCGGACTGATGTATTTTATTTCTGATATGTGGAAAGAAAATAAAAACTGATATAAAAGGAATTGTTCATTTTGTTGTTTTTGCAATATACCGGGCGTCTTATTACGTGTTACATTAATGGCATATCAAAGCTGGAGGTGACACAATGAAAGAAAAAGCCGGTGTTGTATTTTCAATTGCAGAAGATAACAGGCCTGTCCCTGGCTGTACGATTTCCAAGGAAGTTTATCAGGGAGATAATGTAGTCACATATTTTTCTCTGGCGAAAGATACGGATATCAGCGCAGAGATCCATCCCTACGGGAAGCTTCTTGTCACGGCAGACGGGAGCATGGAAGTATATGAATCTGAGAAAAATGCAGCTGCGGTGTCTGCCGGCGATAGCATTTT
>JBJELA010000131.1:0-2586 GCA_051878915.1 Candidatus Weimeria sp. | reverse complement strand
TGAATTTGATGCCATCACGGTAAACTGCTCGTCCAAGGAGTTCTCACGCCCGAACCTTCATCAGGAGTTTATGGATATCATCGACAGCCATCATGTCCAGCATGACAAGATCCGTTTCGAACTGACCGAGAGTGCGATTTTTGACAATCCTGACGAAGTAAAGACAAATATGGAAACTTTAGGCGACAACGGCATCAAATTCTACCTCGATGATTTCGGAACCGGATACTCATCAGTCGAGCGTATCATCGCCTTTCCTTTCCATACAATAAAGTTCGACAAGTCACTTCTGGACAAATCCCTTGAAGACCACAGAATGGATAACATCACGACATACATGGTGGATGTACTCAAAAAGGACGGTTTCGATACACTTGTCGAGGGTGTCGAGGATGACCGCGGCGTATCTTACTCTATGAAGAAAGGATTTGACTATATTCAGGGTTTCTATTATGCTAAACCTGTACCAATTGAAAATCTGACGTCATTTTTCAAAAAAGGAAAATAAGATCAGCTTATGAAAAAAAATACCGCACTTAAAAATCTCAGGCTCCTTATTGTAATCGTGGTCTCATCACTTCTTCTCGCGATCAATATGGACACCTTCGTCTCGACCGGAGGACTTGTTCCGGGAGGCGCCACAGGACTGTCGCTTCTGATCCAGCGTTCCCTGGCGAAATTCGCCGGGATCAGCGTTCCGTTCACGCCGCTGAACCTCGCGATCAACGCGATTCCGGTCTACATAGGCTTCCGCTTTATCGGGAAAAAATTCACCGGCACCTCTCTTATGGTCATAGCGCTCTCATCGGTGCTTACTGACCTCCTGCCGAGCTACGTGATCACTTACGATACCCTGCTTATAAGCATCTTCGGAGGGATCTTAAACGGCGTCGCCATTTCTCTGTGCCTCCGCAACGATACGACAACAGGCGGAACTGATTTTATATCTATTTATATCTCTGAAAAAACAGGCCAGGACTCGTTTAACGTGATCCTGGGGATAAATGTCGTGATCCTCGTCATCGCCGGCCTGCTCTTCGGCTGGGACAAGGCTCTCTACTCGATCATCTTCCAGTTCGCCACGACAGAGGTCGAGCACATGATGTACCGCAATTACCAGCAGGTGACTCTTCTTATCATAACGAAGGTCCCGGACCAGATCTGCGAGATGATCTACAGCCAGACAGACCACGGCGGCACGATCATCGACGGGATCGGCTCTCATGAGAAGAATCCCAGAAAGATCGTCTACTCAGTTATTGGCGCTGCCGAGAAAGATACTGTAATAAAGCAGATAAAGCAGGTAGATCCTGCAGCCTTCTGCAACGTGATCCGCACTGAACGGATAGCAGGCAAATTTCACCTGCAGCCGCACAGCTGAATCAAAAAAGGACTCCCTTAAAGGGAATCCTTTTTCAGAAAAATACTATTGCAGTATCTTTTTAACTTTTATCTGTGAGACACTATCCAGGGTACTGTGACTGAGACTTTTGTTAAATACAAAACAATACCTGTTACTTCCATTCTCTCCTGCTTGCAGGCCATCCCCCAGATACTCAAGTCCATCAGAATTTTCCTTAATATCTGATTGCTTTTTTTCTGACGCCTTTCTGTCATCTGATAAAGGAATCTTTGCCACGTAGTATTCAGAGTTGTCTCTCATTACTGCAATTACATCATAAAATGCTCCATTCTCTCTGTAACGATCCTCTGCTTTTATTTCCGCTGAGTATCTGGTAAGAATTACAGTGATTGTTTTCCCATTTATTTTATCTTTAAATATTCTTGACGTTATTGTATTTTCTGCCTTATCATCCGATTCAGCCCGGATATTCCCTTCAAAGTCAGTAATCTTAAGATTGTTTAAGCTATCTGTATCATTATAAAAGCCAAACCATTCGATTTTCCAATGATCAGCAACCTTATCAGCATCAAATCTGTAGGTCTGCAATGACTGCAGAAGAAAATCTGCCTGTTTTGGTTCATCATCGCTGTAAACATCTGCTTCTATATGAAAGACATTGGTCTGGGCAGAATACTCTTTACTTGTCACAAGAATATCATCACGCTTCTGCGCTATCTGCTTCTGGTCATCTGACTGAACCGAAGCGTGCTGTGTTACACATCCGGATACTGTAATAAGAATTCCAATAATTAAAAATCCAGTCAGAAATAATTTACCCCAGTGTACAACGTGCATATAATACTGACTCCTCCGCCGCAGTAATGCTTACCGCAAAATCCAGTTCTTTCCCTTTATAACTACTTTGTGGGGTAACATCCTCAAGTAATTCCATATTAAAATTCTGACCATATACGAATAATTGATTATCAACCCCTCCGTTTTTAAACTTAAAGTTCATGGCATGGATTGAAACCGCACATGCTTTCCCAAGTACTGGTGTGCCTTCAACATATATTCCCATAAGAAGTTTACCTCCTGTATATGTTGTTGCAATATTCCCTTGATTTTCTGCTGATGCATGACCATGCCACGCCAATCTGCACATAGATGGATACTTTGCCATAACAATCATCTCCTCTACTAAATAATCCTTAAATCTTATTGAACCAAACCACGTTGTC
>JBJELA010000130.1:0-2586 GCA_051878915.1 Candidatus Weimeria sp. | reverse complement strand
TAGTTAAGGACTTTCCGACTACTACGTCTGTCTCTATGTCAACACCAAGTCCCTTGACGTTCTCGACCTCTGCGGCTACGACCTTCTCCTTTGGAAGACGGAACTCAGGAATACCATAGACCAGAACTCCGCCTGCCTTCTGAAGGGCCTCGTAGATAGTTACATCGTAGCCCATCTTTGCGAGGTCTCCGGCGCAGGTAAGTCCGGAAGGACCTGAACCGATAACTGCGACCTTGTGGCCGTTCTTCTGCTTCGGAGGCTGTGGATGGATGCCGTTTTCTCTTGCCCAGTCAGCTACGAATCTCTCGAGCTTTCCGATGGCTACAGCGTCACCCTTGATGCCTCTGATACACTGTCCCTCGCACTGGGTCTCCTGCGGACATACACGGCCGCAGACTGCAGGGAGTGATGAAGACTCACTGATTATCTCATAGGCCTTCTTGAAATCTCTCTCAGTAACCGCATGGATAAATGCAGGAATGTTTATGGAAACCGGGCATCCGCCGACACAGCGTGGATTTTTACAGTTGAGACATCTCTTTGCCTCTTCTACTGCCTCGTCCTCTGTATAACCGAGACAGACCTCTTCAAAATTATGTGCTCTAACCTGTGGCTCCTGCTCTGCGATAGGAACTCTCTTTGTCATATCTGCCATTATCTGTCACCTCCGCATACACCGCAGCCGCCATGATGTGTCTCGCCCTCTTCGAATTCGAGCTTCTTACGGCCTTCCTCGGTCTTGTACTGCTGCATTCTTGCCATTGCCTTGTCGAAATCTACGAGATGTCCGTCGAACTCAGGTCCGTCTACGCAGGCAAATTTTACTTTTCCATCAACGATAAGACGGCAGGCGCCGCACATACCGGTTCCATCGACCATGATAGGATTCATTGAAACTACTGTATGGATTCCAAGCTCCTTTGTGAGCTTGCAGACAAATTTCATCATGATCATAGGTCCGATGGCTACGCACCAGTCATATCTCTTGCCCTCATCCCAGAGAGCCTGAAGCTGGTTGGTACCCATTCCGTGGAAGCCGTATGAACCGTCATCTGTACAAATATAGTGATTTGCAGCGACCGCTTTGACCTTGTCAGCGAAGAAAAGAAGATCCTTTGATCTGGATCCCTGGATCACATCAGCATCAATTCCGTGCTCATGGAGCCACTTTACCTGTGGATAAACAGGAGCAGTTCCTACACCGCCTGAGATAAATACGATGTGCTTTTTCCTAGTCTCCTCGAGATTTTCCTCAAGACAGAGCTCTGATGGCTTTCCTAAAGGGCCTACAAAATCGTGGAAGCAGTCTCCCTCGTTTAACTGGGCCATTCTCTCGGTAGAAGCGCCGATCGGCTGGAAAACTATCGTGACAGTCTGTTTTTCCCTGTCATAGTCACAGATGGTAAGAGGAATCCTCTCTCCATCCTCATCAGCGATGGCAATAACAAACTGTCCCGGGAGACAGGAATGTGTGACCATCGGAGCTTTGACGTCCATCATATAGATGTTCGCCGCAAGCTGTTCCTTCTTTACAATCTCATACATATTTTTCTTTTTCCTTTCTGTGGAAAACAGTGATTTATGATCACGGAAGCGGCTGCTGCCCTGACCTAGTTAAAATATACCAGCTCCTCTTCCTGAGTTGCCGGTTTATCTCCTTTCTCAACGCTTACCGGATAGAGGACAGGTCCTTTTCCTCTGTACTCTCTTGCGAACTCATTCTTGATCTTCGCCCTGACCTTTACCCAGCTCTTATGCTCTATCTCAGAGGCCTTATCGTACCTGCACGGAAGTCCCAGGAACTGGATATCCTGAACACAGCAGGTCATGGCAAATCTTCCGGCCACAAAGGTGCCCTTTCTGAGCTTTCCCTTGCCCTCTGTCGGATTATATACAAGTCCTAAGAAATCAACTGTCTTTCCGTCGTACTTTTTTGGATTGTCCATGCAGTCCATAAACCAGAGAGCATAGTCAGCGTCTGAAATATGAAGCTCAGGCTGATTTATGTCAAACGGAAGCTCATCCGGCCTGTTATCGATAGAACCGTCTTTCCTCTCATAGACTATCTGAGCCTTTCTGTTAAGGCCCTTGACATTTGCCCGGAACTTTGCCTTAGGCGTAGAGTCGTCGCATCTGTTAAAAATAATAACGTCAGCCCTGAACATCTGCTCCTTTATCATAGTACCCATATTCTTTAAGTACATCTCAAAGGTAGTCGCATCTACAGTGCAGAGGCTTTGAACTATAACCCAGTCATCAGGACCGTCCATCTCATAGAGGAGGCTCGACTCCCAGGTTCCGTTGTATTCTATGAAAATAGCCTGCGGATCGTACTTCTTCTGAAGCTCGTTCATTCGATCGAGAGTGAAATCCTCTTTATCATCAATCTCAACAAAGTCGATCCCATTCTTCTTCAGCTCATCCTCGTCGTATTCCTCATCGCCGTCTTCACAGGCTATCAGAAGGCATCTGTCATATTCATCGGCAAATCCGTTCTGAAAAAGCGTCTCTTTTATAAGCGACGTCTTGCCTGAATCCATGAATCCGAAGAATACGTAAACGGGGATCTCGCCGTTATCTTCGTTA
>JBJELA010000129.1:0-12766 GCA_051878915.1 Candidatus Weimeria sp. | reverse complement strand
CGCATTGTAAAAATAGCCCAGCCGCACCCTGAAGAGCTTATCATCACTATAAAAAACAACGGAGGCAAATATCTGCTTCCTATGAACGCGAACGCTTCCCTTCCGCTTATATATCTGACTGAGACAAACGAGGTATCTCCTCTTAAGGCCCCGGGATTTCTGATGCTGCTCCGCGAATACATAGGAAGCGGCATTATAGAGGAAGTCTCACAGCCCGGACTTGAGCGTGTAGTCCGCCTTCATATAAGACACCTCGATGAGATGGGCGACGAAGCTTATAAGAATCTCTATATAGAGATCATGGGAAAATACTCGAATATAATTTTTACAGATGACGATGGAAAAATCCTTGATTCCATCAAAAGGATCGGCGCGAACACCTCAAGTGTCCGTGAGGTGCTCCCGGGCCGTGATTACTTTATCCCGGCTCAGGCTGACAAGTACAATCCGTTTGACATCACTGAGATTATGTTCAAGGAGGATATCTTAAGGAGGCCTCACGAGACTGCTAAAGCCATAAGCTCCGGCGTTGTCGGTTTTTCCTTTGTGACTTCAAATGAGCTCTGCCTCGAGGCAGGCGTTGATCCGGGTGAGCCGACTGCGGCTCTGACTGCCGATGATAAGGAAAATCTGTATAAAGCCTTTGTCAGGCTTCTGGATACCATAGAAAACAGGCCTGCGGAACCTGTCATTTACTCTGATCCTGTGACTAAAAAGCCGCTTGAGTTTTCCGCCTGGCCGCTGCTCGCGTATAAGGATTCAGAAAGTCAGAAGCCTGGTTCTGTAAGTGAGATGCTCTGCGAGTTCTATTCGTCCAAAAACACATTTTCAAATATGAAGCAGCGTTCAGCAGACCTCAGGAAGAACGTAAAGAACCTCCTGGAGCGTGAATCAAAGAAGCTCAACCTTCAGGAAAAGCAGCTCAAGAGCACTGAAAAAATGGACAAATACCGGGTTTACGGCGAGCTTTTACACACCTACGGCTACTCTGCGCCTGAGGGTGCTTCGTCCATCGAGGTGACTAACTACTATACCAATGAGCCTGTGACTATTCCACTCGATCCACAGCTTTCCGCTATGGAGTGCGCCGCGAATTACTTCAAGAGATATGATAAGTTAAAGCGCACAAAGGAGGCCGTTACTGTCCAGATTGAGGAGACAAAGAAAAATATCGAACAGCTCGACTCTGTACTCACCTCTCTTGACATGGCTGAGGACGAGGGTGACCTCTCTGAGATAAAAAAAGAGCTCTCTGATGCCGGATTTATCCACAAGAGCTCACATTCAAAGAAGGAAAAAGACATAAAGGCAAAGCCGCTTCACTTTGTGACAGAAGACGGCTTTGATATCTTCGTCGGAAAAAATAACTATCAGAATGAATTCGTGACTTTTAAAAAAGCAGACCCTGACGACTGGTGGTTCCATGCCAAAAAGGTCCCTGGATCTCATGTGATCGTAAAATCAAATGGCAGAAAACTTCCTGATCAGGTCTTTCTGATCGCGGCGCAGATTGCTGCATACTATTCCAAAGGCCGTGACAACGACAAGACCGAAGTCGACTACGTACAGAGAAAGGAGCTTCGCAAAACGAACGGCGGCGCGCCTGGCTTTGTGATCTACCATACAAACTATTCCATGACAGTTCATCCGCAGGTCACCGGAGTGACGAAATGCTGAAGCGCCACTCCATCCCAGTCAGAGTAACGCTTTCCCGATGTGCATTATTCCATCACAGATTGGAAAAAGTCCTTGCTGCCTCTTCTGCCAGGCGCTCTTTCAGAGCAGGCATCGTATCAAGAGAAGGATCATCATTAAGTATCTGCTCTGCACATTCAGACGCCTGCTTTAGCAGAGCGGAATCATTATAGATATCAGCTATCTTAAAGCTGATATCGCCAGACTGCCGTACACCGAAGGCATCACCGGGACCTCTCATTTTTAGGTCCGCGTCAGCCAGATAGAAGCCGTCATTTGATTCCTTGAGGACAAGAAGACGCTTTGAGGGAGTTCTGCTGCCGCTTGTATCCACAAACATACAGTAGGCCTGGGCGTCGCCCCTGCCTACCCTGCCTCTCAGCTGGTGCAGCTGGGCAAGGCCGAACTTCTGGGCGTCTTCTATCATGATGACAGTCGCGTTCGGCACATCGACTCCGACTTCTATAACAGTAGTTGAAATCAGAAGGTCAGTTTTTCCTGAAGCAAAATCTGCCATCACCCGCTCCTTCTCATCAGACGGCATCGGTCCATACAGCTTTTCTATAGTGATATCAGACGGCAGCGTCTGCTTCATTTTTTCAAAATACTCTTCTACGTTCTGCCCATCAGCATTTTCGGAGGGTTCCACCAGAGGACAGATGATGATCCCCTGATGTCCGGCTCTTATCTCCCTTACAATAAGCTCATAGGCATTTTTTCTAAGAGATGGATCGATAACCGCATTTTTAAGTGGTTTTCTGACAGAAGGCTTCTCAGTGATGGTTGAGATATTCATTCCCTGATACAGAATAAGTGAGAGTGTCCGTGGTATGGGAGTGGCACTCATAACGACTGAGAAAACCTCGTCGCCCTTCTCTATCAGCGCATTTCTCTGTGCCACTCCAAAGCGGTGCTGCTCATCTGTGATCACAAGGCCCAGATTTTTAAACTGAACCTTCTCCTGAAAAAGCGCATGAGTCCCGATAACAAATGAGGGAATTCCTGAAGCAATCTTTTCGAGTGCATTGCTTCGGGCTTTTCCCTTCACATGTCCTGTCAGAAGAACGCATGAGATCTCAAGCCCCAGCTGCTTCACAAGTGATGAAAATTTCTCATAGTGCTGTCTCGCGAGCACTTCAGTTGGAGCCATGATAGCTGAGGTATAGCCGTTTTCCGCCATAACAGCCATTGCGATAAAGGCTACTATCGTCTTTCCGCTGCCTACATCTCCCTGAATAAGCCTTTGAGATATATATTCCCCATTGAAATCAGACAGCAGATCACCCAGGGCATTCTCCTGACCCTTTGTAAGCTTATAGGGAAGTGATGCTTTAATCCTTGATGACACTGAGATATCAAAGGGCCTTAGATTATTAGGCACCTTTGTCTCTTCTGAAGCAAAAAGACGCCTCGCAAGTATAAATGTAAAAAACTCATCGAAGACAAGCCGCCTTTTAGCTTCAGAAAGAAGCTCATCGCTTTCCGGAAAATGAATATTCCTTACAGCGCAGTCTATGCCTGTCAGATCATATTTTTCTAAAAGCTCATCCGGCAGGTATTCTTCAATGCTGATCTCTGAGAGGACATTAAGCACAGCCTTCTCTATCATTTTATCAGTCAGTCCGAAGACCTTCGGATAGACCGGAAGCTTTTTTCCCTTGAGCTTCAGATAATCATTCAGCGAAAAGATCTGAGGCTGCACGATCTCGGGTATTCTTCCCTTATAGGATGCCTTTCCGAAGAAGACATAGCGCACGCCGGCCTTAAGGCTCTTTTTCAGATACCTCTGGTTGAACCAGACAGCGTTTACTGATATTCCGGAAACATTAAGAAGAGCTGTAGTAAGAAGCCTGCTTCCGGCGTAGCGCTCCGAGATGTTCTTTATCGGAGCCGCGACAGCCGCGAAGGCGCCCTCATCCGCAGTAAGCGCCGATGAGACTTCTGGATAAGTCTTATACGTCGAAGGAAAATATGTGAGCAGATCATATACACAAAAAACGCCCGCCCTCCTGAAGGGGGCGGCCGTTTTAGGTCCGATTCCTTTTATGACTGTGATGTCGTCGTTTAATCTCATCATTCAACACTAACTATGTAGTAGTAAACATTCTGTCCGCCATTCTGGACATCTGTCTCGACTGACGGATACGTAATCTTTATCATATTCTTAATAGACTCGGTATCTTCGTCCTTCGCGTCAGCACCGGTATAGATAGTAATAAGTGATGAATCCTCATCTACGATCTGAGAGAGCATTTCCTTGAATGTCTCTACTATAGAGGTATTTACAGCCTTGATCCCCAGGTCTGTGATACCCATGTAGTCACCTGACTTTATGGCTCTGCCATCGATAGAAGTATCCCTTACCGCGTAGGTAATCTCACCGGTCTTAACCTTCTTGAGTTCCTCCTCCATCCTCTTCTTGTTCTCTTCTACTGACTGCTCAGGAATGAAGTTAACCAGGGCTGTAATACCCTGAGGAATAGTCCTTGCAGGGAGAACAATTCCCTTCTTGTCCTCCATCAGCTCAGCTGCCTGGCTGGCTGCGAGAACGATGTTTTTATTATCAGGAAGGATAAAAACGTTTTTAGCGTTTACCTTTTCAGCGGCCTTAAGAATGTCGTCTGTAGAAGGGTTCATGGTCTGACCGCCTTTAATGACTACATCCGCTCCTAATCCCATCAGGATTTCATCGAGTCCCTCTCCACATGAAACAGCTACAAAGCCAATCTCCTTAAGAGGAGCCTTTACAGGTGTCTCCTCCGGCTTTATCTCTTTGATATCATCACCAGTGGACTCTTTTCTGCCGTCGAGAGCAACGTTTGTGATGTGGATATCAAAGGCATCTCCAAGCTTTATGGCATGGTTTATGGCCTTACCAGGCTCATTGGTCATAAGAGAAAGCTTCATGATCTCTCCGTCGGATGTGAGCTTTACATCCTCACCGATTCCTGAGAGGTAAGCGCTTAGGTCAGCATCAACTCCTGCCGCGAATCTCTCGTGAGCCTTTAGCGAAAATGAAACGCTATAGGCATACTTTATAAGCTCTTCTTCATTTTCTTCGCCGGCTGGCTTCTCCTCCTCAAAGGTGATGTCTATCTCCTTACCGCAGAGATAATCATAGGCACCCTTTAAGACCTCTAAGAGTCCTGAACCGCCAGAATCTACAACGCCTGCTTCCTTAAGCACAGGAAGAAGCTCCGGTGTCGATTCAAGAGCAGCCGTAGCCGCATCTACAATTCTGCCACCAATCTCTATCAGATCATCTGACTGCTCTGCCGCGTCAGCCGCTGCATCGCTTGCAGCCTTCGCGACAGTAAGGATAGTTCCTTCCTTTGGCTTCATAACAGCCCTGTAGGCTGTCTCGGTAGCCTTCTGCATTCCCTCGGAGAGAACTGCTGCATCTACCACATCTACAGTCTTCATGACCTTTGTAAAGCCTCTGAAGAGCTGAGACAGGATAACACCTGAGTTACCTCTGGCTCCTCTTAATGAGCCGGAAGAAATAGCCTTTGAAAGAGTCTTCATGTCAGGATCCTTAAGAGCGCTCACTGCCTGAGCTGCTGACATGATGGTTGCAGTCATGTTCGTTCCGGTATCACCATCAGGTACTGGAAAAACATTCAGTTCGTTGATATGATCCTTCTGATTTTCGAGATAGCGGGCTCCAGCCAGGAACATTTTAGATATCTGGGCCGCATCAATTGAATTAATAGCCAATTTGCACTCCTTAATCTATGACGCGAACGCCCTCTACATAAACATTAATCTTATTAACTGACATTCCCGTGAACTCCTCGACCTTGTACTTTACAGTCTCACGAAGATTCGAGGCAACCGCGGAGATGGATACTCCGTAGCTGACAATACAGTGGAAGTCCAGGGAAATGCTTCCGTCGTCATTGTAATTAACCTGGATACCGTGACCTAAGTATTCCTTCTTAAGGAGCTTTACAAGTCCATCCTTCATATTCACCGCTGCCATACCTACGATACCAAAGCACTCCACGGCTACGGAGCCTGCATAGGTGGCAATGACATCGGTGTCGATAATGATCTTTCCGAGATCATTTTCCATCTGACCTTGTGTCTGCATAATTTCCTCCAATATAATTAATTAAAAAAGTGGATTTCCGGTAACTGACATTTGACTTAATTATACTCAAAAACCGGAGAAAATACAACACAAAAAAAGTACTTGCAATTCGAATAATCTTTTGGTAAAATACAGTAGTTGTGTCGTGAAACGGCACTCATTAATTCAGATTATTCTAATAGAGATAGGAGGTGCTTTGGTATGGCAAAGTGTGCTATTTGCGGAAAAGGTGCTCATTACGGCAATAATGTGAGCCATTCTCATAGAAGATCGAACAGAATCTGGAAATCAAACGTTAAATCAGTTAAATGTATCGTTAACGGTACTCCTAAGAGATTATACGTCTGCACTTCCTGTCTTCGTTCAGGCGCTGTTGAGAGAGCATAATTAAAGCATGATAAAAGGAGCTGTTCATTTCGAACAGCTCTCTTTTTTTGGTTTATTCTTTTTTATTCGTCAGCGGTCGAGGCCTTCTGCACTCTCTCCTCTATCTCTTCTTTTGCAGCCTCTCTGGCCTCTTTATCCTCTTCCTTTTCAGACGCCTTGCCCTTATTCTTTCCCTTGAACATATCGATGAAGTCAGGTACCAGGTCAAGAAGCTTCTCCATTCCGCTTCTCGTTCCGATATCCATAAGGCGGACGGAACCATCCTTTATTACGATAACAGACTGCGGCTTTGCCTTTACGCCTACACCGCCGGCACTGTTTGAATTCTTTTCACCATTGAACGAGCCGCTGATCATTCCTATGGAAATATCTACAAGCGGGATAATCGTCGTATCGCCAACCTGTACCGGATCACCTACAACAGACTTCGTTGAAAAATTGGAATTCATTCCCTCCAGAAGAGACTTCACAGTAGTCTCAAAAGTATCTCTTGTCATAAAAATCCTCCTTTAACCTTTTGTGAAAAGAACCTTAAGCACGTAAATGATAACGACGATAAGCTCCACATGACCACGGACACCTGTATGTCCCTTCACAAAAGCCTCATCGCTCATCAGGTCAGCGTCAATTCTGTTTGACTTCCCATACATAAACGGAAGTACAGAGAGCCCTCCATAGATAAAAGCCGTAGTATCAGGCTCTCCAGTCGAAAAACTGATATCGCAGTCATCCATATGTATATGGCAGTGCTTCAGGACTGCGAAAATACTTCTGAGTATGACCTTCAGCCGTTTCCCTATGAAGTCGAGCAGCTTTTTTCTGCTGTCACCCGGCTTTTTCTTCTTTTTCTTCCGCTGCTTTTTCTCAGGCTCTTTTTTCTCTTTCTTTTTCTTTCCCCCGATCTTAAAAAAATAAAAGATCTTCAGGGAAAATTTCTCTTCAGCCGAGGTGTCGTACCGCAGATTAATAAACCTTAGCGGATCATGAACGTATGCCTTGAATGACTTCCTGTCGAAATCACCCTTAAACCCAAAAGCTATCGGCACAAATATAAGATACACTAACAGAGCTGCGATTACAAGCAGAACAGTGACTATGATCCTTATAATCATTTCTTACCCTAAGTATGCGTCAAACAGTTTCTTTGCGAGAGGCGCCGCGTTAGAAGAACCCGCGCCGCCCTTTTCCATTATAACAGCTACTGCTATTTTTTTCTTTCCTTTTTTTGCAAATCCGATAAACCAGGAATGTGCCTCGTTCTTATTTGAGGAGAACTCCGCAGTACCGGTCTTTCCGTATGCCTCATAAGAGCTGGAGTTTACTACCCGTCCGGTTCCGTTTGTGACCACATACCTCATAAGCTCCTGAAGCGTGGATGCCTCGTCCTTTGTGCAGATCCTCTGTGAACGGTCAGTATGGCTTCTTACGAGACGGCCATCGTTATTTTCTATATGGTCTACTACGTAAGGATCCCTTACGATACCGTTGTTTGCCACAGCCTCGCTTATAAGAGCCATCTGAAGCGGCGTTACAAGCGTATTGCCCTGTCCGATCGATGTCTGCATCACCAGGGCCTTGGAATCAGAGCTTTTAAGAGTGAACTGGCTCTTTTTGATATTCGAGATTTCTGAACGGATGCTCTTGTTGAACATAAACTCCTCTGCCGTGCTCTTTAAAGCGCCACTCGGAAGAGACAGCCCGACCTTTGAAAAAGCGACGTTGCAGGAGTTCGCGAATGCCTGCTTGAATGTCTGCTCTCCGTGAACCTCACCGCCGTAGCAGTGAATAGTGTAACCATCCTCAGTGTATGAGCCCTGGCAGTCGAAGGTATCTGTAAGTTTACCGCCGTTTTTCAGATAGGCAAGCGCTGTGATCACCTTAAAGGTAGAGCCTGGCGGATAGAGTCCCTGAGTCGCGCGGTTCAGTAGAGCTGAATTCTCATCTGAGGTGAGGCTCTTCCAGTTTGTAGTAACATAATTTGGATCAAAATCAGGCTTTGATACCATGGAGAGGATCCCGCCGGTGTTGCAGTCGATGGCGACAACCGCTCCCTGATAGGAGCCCATACCGTTATAGGCCACATCCTGAAGCGTGGTATCGAGGGTAGTCACGACATTATCACCCGGATTTTTCTGATCCTTGAGGTCGTTTACAATGCGGTTTAATATGAACGCGTGTGAGCGCAGCATATAGAAGCTGTTGTCAGATTCTATGCCGCTCATTCCGTTGGAATTGTAGCCGACTACATGGGCATACTCACGGCCCTTCGGATATTCCCTTACCTCACTGCCGTTTTTTGTCACAGTGCGCGCAAGCACCGTTCCATCGGCAGCCTTTATCTCGCCGCGGACTACAAGCTTTTCAAAGCCCTTTACCCTTGGGTTCGCGGGATTATTGATAAAGTCCTCGCTCTTAAAGGCCATAAAATATATAAAATACGCGACAAGCGCCAAAAACAGCGCCAGGAACACATAGGTGATGACCTGTGTCTCGACATTTAAAGTATGGCGCGGCCTGATATCATGAGCGTCTTCTTCTGTTCTTCTGTGCGTATCTCTTCTGGTAGATCTCTGTCTCATCTGCTTCTTCCTTAACTCCTCTGTACTGGTAAAGCCCCTCTACCATAGCAAATAAAAGCATCGTGGCCATAAGTGAGCTTCCGCCGTAGCTGATAAGCGGAAGGGTGACACCTGTGGACGGGATGAACTTCGTCACGCCGCCAAGCGTCGTAAATACCTGTGAAGCGTAAAGCGCTCCAAGTCCTAAGGCTATCAGCTTATAGAATCTGTTGTTTATCTGCAGCGCGATGTTAAACATCATCAGGAAATTCGCTATGCAGATAAAGATCAGGCACAATGCGAAAAGTCCCCCGAGCTCCTCTGATATAGCTGAAAAAATAAAATCTGTCTCTACTACAGGGATCTTCTTTGGCATTCCCTGATAGAGTCCTGTTCCAAACCAGCCGCCTGTACCTATCGCGAAAAGTGACTGGCTGATCTGATAACCGGCCGAATCGATTACAGCGAGCGGATCCTTCCAGGCCAGAACTCGTGTCTGTACATGACTGAACGCAAAGTATCCAACGACAGCCGCAAGCCCGAAAAGTCCGACACCGCCTAACAGATAAACCGGTTTCTGAGTAGCCGCGTATACCATGACAAGAAGCGTCAGGTAAAAGATCATCGCGTTACCCAGGTCTCTCGAATAGGCAAGTATAAGTATCAGAACCCCGCAGAGGATTACAGTCGTAAATACCTGCTTCCTCGATACATCTGTGACCAGCATGCAGGCGACGAAAAGCACCATCAGGATCTTTACAAACTCAGACGGCTGGATAGCTACGGAGCCTATTGTAATGTTTATTTTGGCGCCGTAGGTCGTGTGTCCGGCAACTGCCACTATGCCTAAAAGCAGAATGCTTATCACTATGTAAAACAGCTTCAGTCCCTTGATGAGCCTGACATTCGTAAGGAAAAGCGGAATGACGCAGGTGATGATAAGCGCCACGCAGGCAAAGAACAGCTGACGCACCGCCTTATCCATATCAAGCCTTGTAAGCATTATAAGTCCGATGGACAGGAGCATGCACATATTGTTCACGACGGCAGGCGAGGCCATTTCGTATATTTTTTTATAGATGATCATCGCGATAGCTACAAAGACTATCTCCGCGAGCGCCATGACAAAGATCTTCCAGTCGAGAGTATTGAAGTACAAAAGCAGGTTTCCATTGATAAGGAACAGATAGATCATAGCTGTCTGTCTGGTATATAAAGACCTTGCCCTGTTCTCTGACGTATTTCTTTTTAAGGCGTTGAAACAGTCATATGTAAAAATTGCGAAGATGACAATAAATGTCACCCTGGATATTTCTGTAATTAAATGCAGCACTACTCTGCTCCTCTGTGAAAATGTCCTCTGGTCACTTCAGCAGTGACATCCTCATTTCTTCCTTCCATGGCATTACGCATGAATGTGTTTAAAATATTTTTAACTTCTTTTCCGGTTTCAAGAGTAAAATCAAAGCGCACTCCGGCCGCTCCCATTTTCGCTATATGTGAGCAATAAGGCAGAAGCGACGTAGGAAGGCTGTTGTAAACCACGTTCGTGCAGAAGCTGCAGTAGTTTATCACAGGAAACTCTGCGCCCCTCTCATCCTTTAAAAATACACAGGTCTGCTTCTTATCGCAGCCATCCGCATTCTTATGCTGACAGGCGGCAGTGTACATAAGGGGTGTCCTGCCATATACGGTAATAAATGAGCTGCTGTTGTCGAGATGCGAAAGCTCTTTTTCGTTGAGCTCGACAGGCGCTGAGATAAACTCCGCTCCAAGGCTCATTATCTGCCTCCTGCTTCTGTCAGACCAGGAGTAAACTCTTTGTTCTGTGATAAAAGGCATTTCCGCAAGCCTTTTTCTCACATACTCTATCTCATCAAATGATGAGACTACAAGTCCGCTGAAAAGACTTTTTACTTCGTCATCATCGATTGAAAAGTTCTTATCGAACCTTAAGATGTCAGGCAGGCACAGATAAAAATCCCTGCCCTTTATCCTTGAAGCGTCAAGTCTTTTATACAGCTCAAAGTTAACAGCTATTATAACAGAAAAGCCATCAGGTTTGAAGCGGGAGGCCTCATTCAGCTGCTCCTCGCTTACGCAGGTGATAAGGATCTGCTTTAAAGATTTCCTGGCCTTTTCAGTCATTTGGGATTCAGTAAGCGGCTCAAACGGTAACGGTTCATCTCTTTCTATCGTTAAACCGCCCAGGAACTCACAGACTGCTCTTCTGCGCAGGTCCTTTACTACGCTTGCCGGGACAAAAGCATCCGGATCCATATCAAATGAAACCTGATCTATCAGAATCCTGTCATCACCTGTCCGTGAGATCTTTTCGCTCAGACAAGCCTTTATATCTCGTGGCTTTTTTGCTTTATCAACTACCGGGCCGGATACAGATACCTTTTCTGATTCTGCTTCAGATACAGCTCCTTCTGGCCTGCTCTCCTCTATCTCTATCCTAAGAGGCTCTCCGACTCTTGCGGTAAGTTTCGCGCGCGCGTTTATTTTTTCTTCGGATAAAGGAAGGGCCAGAGCCGCGTTTGTCTTAAAGGCCGAATCCTTCAGGCTTATCATGCTGCTGTCGTTGTGGGAATGCAGATAGCTGTCTGTACTTCCGCCACGGGTTCCGGCAGAGATAAGGGCTTTTCTTTTCTCTGATAATTCCTTTTTATCAAAGTCTTCACCTGATTCAGCAATGTCGGCGGCCCACCTGTAGGTGGAGGCAACTGCCGCGACATACTCAGGTGACTTCATCCTGCCCTCGATTTTAAGAGATGAAGCGCCTGCCTCATAAAGCGCTTTTACATCCTCAATAGTGCAGAGATCTTTAAGACTCAGGGGATATCTGCCTGAAAGTTTCTTCGAGCTGCCTTTCAGCTCATAGCATTTACGGCAGGGCTGGGCGCATCTGCCACGGTTCCCGCTCCGCCCGCCGATCATGGAGCTCATCAGGCACTGTCCCGAATAAGACATGCATAAAGCGCCGTGTGCAAAGCATTCGAGCTCTATATCACAGCTGTCGTGGATTTTCCTTATCTCGGCAAGAGACAGCTCCCTTGCAAGGACGATCCTCCTTGCTCCGAGCTTTTTAAAGAATTCAGCGCCGTATTCAGATGTAACATTTACCTGTGTTGAGATATGAAGACGAAGCTCCGGAAAATAAGCGCGGATCAGCTGCATCAGCCCAATGTCCTGGACAAGCACCGCGTCTATCCCGGACTCGTAATATGCTTTCAGATAATCGTAAACCTTTTTCTCGATTTCAAGGCTTTTAAGCAGGGTATTTACTGTCAGATAAGTGCGCCTGCCGCGGGCGTGCGCAAAGCTTATTCCCGCCTCAGCGTCTTCATATGAAAAATTATGCGCGTAGGCTCTCGCCCCGAACATCTCCCCACCAAAATATACCGCATCTGCGCCTGAGAGAATGGCAGTCTTTAACGTCTTCAGATCTCCCGCAGGTGCAAGCACTTCTAAATGTCTGTTTTCAATCATACTTTCATTTCTTTGTATCGGTCTTCTCAGAACCGCTATTGTCCTCTTCGACCGGACCTAAGAGCGCGTCTGCGAGTGAGGCCTCAAGCTTCTCCTTCATCTTGCGGAGTTCTTCGTTTTCCTTCTTAAGTGCCTCTTCCCGCTCTGAGATGTCGTTTCGTGCCGCCTGATTAGTGATAAGCTCATGCTTTAAGCTGTAGAGCTCCTTATCCTTCTGCTTTACCTGGTTCTCAAGATCTGAGACTTTTTCCTTCATCGAAAAATAGTCGTCAGCGATATTCAGCTCCAGAAGGATAGACTTCATGTCTGCATTCATTTTGCGATAGCTGTCGAGCTTCGTAAACTCATCGATCTTTCCATTGATATATGCCGCTACTCGCTGGAGATAGTCCTCCTCCTCATAACCGCTCAAGGTCAGAACCCTTCCACCTATAACGACTGTTGTACTCTTCTTTGCAGACATCCGGCGTCTCCTTTTGTTAGTATTCACGGCACCTCCCCAATCAGACCGCAGACCAACCGCGCTTACGCGCGTTTG